>SSSX01000426.1 GCA_015657735.1 Zoogloeaceae bacterium | reverse complement strand
CGGGATCGTTGCGGTAGAGCTCGCGCTGGATGCGGTGGTTGGAGCGCATCGGCTCGGGCACCAGCCGTTCGACCGCCGCGCCGGTGAGCTCCCCGGGGGCGTAGCCGAACATCTTCTCGAGGGCCGGATTGACCAGCACCATGCGTCCGGCCGGATCGACCACCGCCAGCCCATCGACGCTCGAATCCCACACCTGGCGGAAGCGCGCCTCGCTGCGCGCCCGGCCTTCCTCGGCGCGGTGCAGGTCGGAGATGTCGGTGAAGGTCAGCACCGCCCCCGCATTGCGCCCCTGTTCGTCGCGGTAGGCGTCGATCTGCATCAGGTAATGGAAGCCGCGCTGGTGCACGTGCTCGACCCGCGATTCGTCGCGGACCACGACGCCCTCGACCCACTCGCGCAGCCGCGGCAGATCGAGGTAGCACGGCACGCCGTAGAGAAACTGGCCGATGTCGTTCGGCAGCAGGCCGAAGATGCGCGCGGCGAGCGGGTTGAAGCGGGTCACGCGGCCGTCCCGGTCGACCACCACCAGGCTGGTGCGGATCGAGTTCTGGATATTGCTGAGCGTGGTGTTGAGGCGCTCGTACTCGACCGACTTGAGCTGCAGTTCGTCGTTGAGGGTGGTCAGCTCCTCGTTGGTCGCCTGCAGTTCCTCGTTGGACGCCTGCAGTTCCTCGCCGGCCGACTGGAGTTCCTCGTTGAGGCACTGGAGCTCCTCGTTCGACGCCTCGAGTTGCTCGATGACCGCCTGCAGGTGCTCGCGGGTGTCGGCCAGTTCGGCACGCAGGCGGGCGATCTCGTCGGCCGCCTCGGCCGGCGGCAGCGCTTCGGTGGCGCCCAGCGGCCGCGTCGCGACGCTGGCCGGCGCTTCCTCGAAGCCGATCAGCAGCGCCCACTGCGGATTGCTGCCGCCGCTCTCGATGCGCCGCACCACCGGCCGCACCTTCAGCATTTCGTCGCCGAAGCGCACCAGCGTGCCGAGGCCCTGCAACTGCTCGAGCCGCTCCTGGCGCATGCGGAAGCACAGCGCCTTCAGCTCGCTGCGCAGCTCCGGCAGGCACAGCGCGAACACCGAAAAATCGGCACTGCCGGCCGGCAGCGCGAAGTAGCGCCGCGACGCGCCGAAGAAGTGCAGCGGCTCGAACGCCGCGTCGATCAGCACCGCCGGCGGGCCGTAGGCGTCGAGCAGGGTGCGCCGGCTGAGGTCGACCAGCGATTCGCGCCGCGGCACCAGCGGCGGCTTGGGCAGCGTCAGCCGGAGCGGCGCCGCCGAGTGGATCACGTGGGGCCGCGCCACCGGCGAGGCACTGCTGCGGTAGAGCTTGCCGGCCGAGTCGATGGCCTCGAAGCCGCCGCCTTCCAGCCCCGCCGATTCGGACTTGCCGAGCAGCAGCAGGCCGCCCGGATTGAGCGCGAAGTGGAAGCTGCGCAGCAGCTCGGCCTGCTGGCCAGGCTTGAAATAGATCAGGATGTTGCGGCAGCTCACCAGATCCATGCGGACCAGCGGCGGGTGGCCGGTCAGGTCGTGCAGCGAGAACACGCACAGCTCGCGCAGCATCTTGCCGACCCGCCAGCCGCCGCCTTCGGGGCGGAACCAGCGGGCCAGCCGCGCCGCCGACAGTCCGGTCAGGTCGGCCGCTCCGTAAAGGCCGGCGCGGGCGATGTCGAGGGCTTCCTGGTCGATGTCGGTGGCAAAGACCCGCGCGTCGCACCCGTCCAGCCGGTCGCCGAGGATCTCGGCGAGCAGGATCGCGATGGAATACACCTCCTCGCCGGTCGCGCAGGCCGGCACCCACACCCGCAGCGCGTCCCCGGCGTGCTTGCCGGCGACCAGCGCCTGCAGCGCGACGCCCAGCTCGTCGAACACTTCGGGGTCGCGGAAGAACGCCGACACGGAGATCATGAAGCTCTGCTGCAGGCGCCCGACTTCGTCCGGATTGGCGCCGAGGTGGGCCAGGTAGGCGTCGAGGGCCTGAAAGCCGAGCGCGCGGCTGCGCCGGACGGTCTGCCGGCGCAGCGTGCTTTCCTTGTAGCCACGCAGATCGATCCCGCCCTCGCGGGAGCACAGATCGATGATCGCCTGGAAGGCCTGATCGTCCCTGTCCTCACGCTCGGCTGGGGTATCGGCGGGCGCGCCGGCGGTCGCATCCGGGGAGTTTTTTTTCGTTTCGTCGGTCATCTGTCTACCGGGCCGCGAAGCACCTGATACAAGAGGATGATGTTAAGCCCAAGTTGCCGGCTTTTCCCGCGTTTTCTGTGTCGGACCCCGCAAAACGGCACACCCCTGCCGTCCTTCGCGCAGCCCTTGCGAAACCGCCCGGGACGTTCCATGATGAAGCATCAACCCCCTCCAGGAGATGACACCATGATGCGCAAGATTGCCCTCCTTCTCGCCCTCGCCCTCGGCTTTGCCGCCGGCGCCCAGGCATGCGGCGAAAACGGTGCCAAGAGCGGCAAGCCGGACATGAGCAAACCGGCCAACCCGCGGCCGGCCACCTGATTCCACAACAACAAGCGGGGCGCCGCGACGCCCCGGTTCCAATCGCCTGCCCGATCCCCGAAACCGAAAGGAGACACCCATGTCGATCCGCACCCTGCGTCAGGTCATCGAAGGCCAGACCGTCGTTTCCACCCTTGCCGACACCACCGTCCGCAGCGCTGCCGTGACGATGGCCAGGCACCGGATCGGCGCCATCCTCGTCGTCGATGGGGCCGGCCAGCTGAGCGGCCTGTTCACCGAGCGCGACGTGCTCAACCGGGTCGTCGCCGCCAATCTCGACCCGGACACGACGCCGCTGTCGGCGGTGATGACCACCAACCTGCAGACCGCCACCCCCGACAAACCCCTCGCCCACGCGCTGCACATGATGTTCGAGGGGGGCTTCCGCCACGTGCCGGTAGTCGAAGGCGGCCGTCCGGTCGGCATGGTGTCGGCGCGCAATGCCCTCGGCCTGGAAATCCACGAGTTCGAAAAGGAACTCGTCGAGCGCGACCACATCGCCGAGATTCTCTAAGCCTTCACCCCGCCTTCGGCCGGAAAGCCCCGCGCGGGTTTTCCGGCCGTTCCGCTCCGGCGGCGCCCGCCGCACAAACCGCCAGCCGCAGGCGGAAATCGCCTAAAATCGCGTTTTCCCTCTGGACGCCCCTCACCCCATGTTCTCCGGAATCGTTGCCGCCACCGGCCGCATCCTCAGCGTCGCGCCGCTCGCTGACGGCGTGCGCCTCGCGGTGGATGTCGGCACCCTGGATCTTTCCGACGTGCAGCTCGGCGACAGCATCGCCAACAACGGCGTGTGTCTCACCGTCGTCGCCCGCGACGGCAACACCGTCAGCTTCGATGTCTCCCGCGAAACCCTCAACTGCACGGTCGGCCTCGACGCCCCCGGCGCCGTCAACCTCGAAAAGGCCCTGCGCCTGGCCGACCGCCTCGGCGGCCATCTGGTCACCGGCCACGTCGACGGCATCGGCACCGTGCAGAAGTTCGAACCGCTCGGCGAGAGCCACGAACTCGTGATCCGCGCCCCGGCCGCGCTGGCCGGCTACATCGCGCGCAAGGGCTCGATCACCATCGACGGCGTCAGCCTCACTGTCAACCGGGTCGACGGCCGCGACTTCTCGATCAACCTGATCCCCCACACGGTCGAAGTCACGACCCTCAAGCGGCTGGCGGCCGGCAGCACCGTGAACCTCGAAATCGACCTCATCGCCCGCTACGTCGAGCGCATGCAGGCCTGGCGCAATCTCGAAGAAGGAAGCCCCGCATGAGCGCACTGGCTCCGATCCAGGACATCGTCGCCGACATCCGCGCCGGCCGCATGGTCGTGCTGGTGGATGAAGAAGACCGTGAGAACGAAGGCGACATCGTCATCGCCGCCGAGCACATCACGCCCGACGCGATCAACTTCATGGCCAAGCACGCCCGCGGCCTGATCTGCCTGACCCTCACCGAAGAACGCTGCCGCACGCTCGGCATCAACCAGATGGCGCGGGACAACCGCAGCCAGTTCAGCACCGCCTTCACGGTGTCGATCGAAGCGGCCGAAGGCGTCACCACCGGCATCTCGGCAGCCGACCGGGCACGCACCGTGCAGGCCGCCGTGGCCCGTCACGCCAAGGCCAGCGACATCGTCCAGCCCGGCCACATCTTCCCGATCATGGCCAAGCCGGGCGGCGTGCTGATCCGCGCCGGCCACACCGAAGCCGGCTGCGACCTGGCCGGCATCGCCGGGCTCGAACCCGCCTCGGTGATCTGCGAGATCATGAACGACGACGGCACGATGTCGCGCCTGCCGCAACTCGTCGAGTTCGCCGCCACCCACGGCCTGAAGATCGGGGCGATCCGCGATCTCATCGAATACCGCGCGCGCACCGAAAAGCTCGTCGAAAAGGTCAGCGAAAAAACCGTCGCCACCGCCCACGGCCCCTTCCGCCTGTCGGCCTTCGAGGACAAGACCTCCGGCGATGTGCACCTGGCGATGGTCTACGGCGACATCCAGCCGGGCGTGGAAACCCTCGTCCGCGTCCACGAACCGGTGTCGGTGCTCGACTTTCTCGACCCGACCAGCGGCCAGCACAGCTTCCCGATCGATACCGCGCTGCGCCGCATCGTCGACCACGGCCACGGCGTGATGGTGCTGCTGTACCACCCGCAGGGCGGCCAGGAACTCCTCGCCCAGCTCAACGGCGACGGCGCCGCCGCCCGGCCCGGCCAGAAATGGGACCCGCGCCTCTTCGGCATCGGCGCCCAGATCCTGCGCGAACTCAATGTCGGCCAGATGCGCCTGCTGGCCAGCCCGCGCAAGATTCCCAGCATGACCGGCTTCGGTCTGACCGTCGTCGGCCACGCCGCACTCGACGCGCCGCAGGCCTGAGCCCCCACTTTTCCAGGTAACACCATGCCCCGCTACGACAACATCCCCGAAATCGCCCCCAACCTCGACGGCCAGGGCCTCCGTGTCGGCATCGTCATGTGCCGCTTCAACCTCGACGTCTGCGAAGGCCTGCTGTCGTCGTGCACCGCCGAGCTGCAGCGCCTCGGCGTCGCCGCCGGCGACATCGTCATCGCCACCGTCCCGGGCGCCCTCGAAGCCCCGCTGACGCTGCAGGTGATGGCCAACAGCGGCCGCTTCGACGCCCTCGTGGCCCTCGGCGCGGTGATCCGCGGCGAGACCTACCACTTCGAACTCGTCTCCAACGAGCAGGGCAGCGGCCTCACCCGCGTCACCCTCGACACCGGCGTCCCCATCGCCAACGGCATCCTCACCACCGAAGACGACGACCAGGCGCTCGCCCGCATGCAGGTCAAGGGCGCCGACTGCGCCCAGGCCGCCGTCGAGATGGCCCGCCTGCTGAAGGCCCTGGCATGAGCGGCGCCCACAAGTCTCCGCGCCGGCGCGCCCGCGAGTTCGCGCTGCAGGGCGTCTACCAGTGGCTGCTCAACCAGTCGTCGCTGACCGCCATCGAAAGCCAGATGGGCGAAGTCGGCGGCTTCGACAAATGCGACCGTGACCTCTTCATCGGCCTCCTGCGTGGCACCGTCAGCAACGCCCCCGAACTCCAGGTCGGCTTCGCCCCGTTCATCGATCGCCCGCTCAACGAACTGTCGCCGGTCGAGCGCGCCATCCTGCTGATGTCCACCTTCGAACTCGTCCACCGCCCCGAAACGCCCTACCGGGTCATCATCAACGAGGCCATCGAGCTCGCCAAGGGCTACGGCGGCACCGACGGCCACAAGTTCGTCAACGGCGTGCTCGACAAGCTCGCCGCCCGCCTGCGCGCCGACGAAGTCGAGGCCAACGCCCGCGAACGCCGCGCCGCCCGCGGCGCCAAGCCGGCCTGACCCACCCGCCCGGCGGCTCCCGCCGAATCGCGATGCCCTCCGAATTCGCCCTGATCCGCCGGCACTTCACGCGTCCCGCCCGCCACACCGATCTGGCGGTGGGCGACGACGCGGCGCTGATCCGCCCCGCCGCCGGCATGCAGCTGGCCGTCTCCACCGACATGCTGGTGGCCGGCACCCATTTCTTCGCCGACACCGACCCCGCCGACCTCGGCTGGAAGACCCTCGCCGTCAACGTCTCGGATCTCGCCGCGATGGGCGCCGTGCCGCGCTGGGTGGTCCTCGCCGCCAGCCTGCCGGCCGCCGACGAAGCCTGGATCGCCGCCTTCGCCGGCGGCTTCTTCGCCTGCTGCGAAGCCTTCGACATCGACACCATCGGCGGCGACACGACCCGCGGCCCGCTCAACCTGTGCCCGACGATCTTCGGTGAAGTCCCGGTCGGCCAGGCCATCACGCGCAGCGGCGCCCGCCCCGGCGACGACCTGTGGATCTCCGGCCAGCCCGGCCGCGCCGCCCTCGGCCTCGCCCACCTGCGCGGCGACATCCGGCTGGCCGACGCATACCGCGCCGACTGCCTCGCCGCGCTGCACCGCCCGCAGCCCCGGGTCGCCCTCGGCCTTGCGCTGCGCGGCCTCGCCAGCGCCATGCTCGACGTCTCCGACGGCCTGCTCGGCGACCTCGGCCACATCCTCGACATGTCCCGGGTCGGCGCCGTCATCGACGAAACCGCCCTGCCCCTCGCCCCGCTCACCGCCGCCTGCGGCGACCCCGCCCGCGCCTTCCGCGCGTGCACCGCCGGCGGCGACGACTACGAACTGCTGTTCACCGCCCCCGCCGCCCGCCGCGACGACATCGCCGCCCTCGCCGGCCCCCTCGCGCTGCCGCTGCACCGCATCGGCAGCATCGACCGCGACGGCCTGCAGCTGCGCGACCGCGCCGGCCAGCTGCGGAATCTGGCCGCCAGCGGCTACGACCACTTCGGCAACGGCGCATGAAGCCCGGTTTCCGCTTCCTCCTCTCCGATCCGGCCCACTTCGTCGCCCTCGGCTTCGGCTCCGGGCTGTGGCCGAAAGGCCCCGGCACCGCCGGCACGCTGGCCGGCTGGCTGCTGTTTCCGTTCGTCCGCGCCCCGCTGTCCGATCCGCTGTTCGGCGCCCTGCTGGTGGCCTGCTTCCTGTTCGGCATCCTCGCCTGCGAGCGCACCGGCCGCGCCCTCGGCGTCGCCGACCACGGCGCGGTAGTGTGGGACGAAATCGTCGCGATCTGGCTCGTCCTGTGGCTCACCCCGGCCACGCTGCTGTGGCAGAGCGTCGCCTTCGTCGTCTTCCGCTTCTTCGACATCGTCAAACCGCCGCCCATCCGGTGGGCCGACGAACGCACCCGCGGCGGCTTCGGCGTCATGTTCGACGACCTCCTCGCCGCCGGCTACACCCTGCTGGTGCTGGCCATCCTGGTGAGGCTCGCCGGCTGATGGACGCCGACCTCGACACCCTTTCACGCCAGGTCGGCGAACACCTGCTGGCCCGCGGCTGGCGCCTCGCCACCGCCGAATCGTGCACCGGCGGCTGGGTCGCCGAAGTCGTCACCGCCACCGCCGGCAGCTCCGGCTGGTTCGACTGCGGCTTCGTCACCTACTCCAACGACGCCAAGCACGCCCTCCTCGGCGTCTCGCCGATGACCCTCGCCCGCCACGGCGCGGTCAGCGAGCAGACCACCGCGGCCATGGCCAGCGGCACGCTCGAACGTGCCGAAGCCGACCTCGCGCTGTCGATCTCCGGCGTCGCCGGCCCGGGCGGCGGATCGGCCGCCAAACCGGTCGGCACGGTCTGCTTCGGCTGGGCCCGGGCCGGCGAGGCGGCGCAGACCGTAACCCGCCACTTCGACGGCGACCGGGAAGCCATCCGGCGCCAGGCCGTCGTTTTCGCGCTCACCGAACTGATCCGCCGCTACCCCTGAAACGCCTGCCGCATCAAGGATTTGGCGATTGCGCTGGACTCCTGCGCAATACTGTATAAAATAACATTATCGCATCGGAACGCCGGCTATCACACCCGCCGTAACGACGCGCAATCACTCGCACGCAAACTCTGTGCCATAATCACCAAAACCCTGTTCGAAAGGATCACGACAGATGGATGACAACAAGGCCAAGGCCCTCGCCGCCGCGCTTTCCCAGATCGAAAAGCAGTTCGGCAAGGGCTCGATCATGCGCCTCGGCGACGGCGAGGTCGAAAGCGACATCCAGACCGTCTCCACCGGCTCCCTGGGCCTCGACATCGCGCTCGGCATCGGCGGCCTGCCGCGCGGCCGGGTTGTCGAAATCTACGGTCCCGAATCCTCCGGCAAGACCACCCTCACGCTGCAGGTCGTCGCCGAAATGCAGAAGCTCGGCGGCACCGCCGCCTTCATCGACGCCGAACACGCGCTGGACGTCACCTACGCCCAGAAGCTCGGCGTGAACATCGGCGACCTGCTGATCTCCCAGCCCGACACCGGCGAACAGGCCCTCGAGATCGCCGACATGCTGGTGCGCTCCGGCGGCGTGGACGTGGTCGTCATCGACTCCGTCGCGGCCCTCACCCCCAAGGCCGAAATCGAAGGCGAGATGGGCGACCAGCTCCCCGGCCTGCAGGCCCGCCTGATGAGCCAGGCGCTGCGCAAGCTCACCGCCAACATCAAGCGCACCAACACCCTGGTGATCTTCATCAACCAGATCCGCATGAAGATCGGCGTGATGTTCGGCAGCCCCGAAACCACCACCGGCGGCAACGCGCTCAAGTTCTACGCCTCGGTGCGGATGGACATCCGGCGCATCGGCACGATCAAGAAAAACGACGAAGTGATCGGCTCCGAAACCAAGGTCAAGGTGGTCAAGAACAAGGTCGCCCCGCCGTTCCGCGAAACCCTCTTCGACATCCTGTACGGCGAAGGCACCTCGCGCGAAGGCGAGATCATCGACCTGGGCGTGCAGCACAAGTTCGTCGACAAGTCCGGCGCCTGGTACGCCTACAACGGCGACAAGATCGGCCAGGGCAAGGACAACGCCCGCGAGTTCCTGAAGGCCAACCCGCACATCGCCCGCGAGATCGAAAACAAAATCCGCGTCGCCGTCGGCCTGCCCGAAATGGCGGTCATCCCGCCAGCCGCCCCTGCCGCCGCGGCCGCCTGAACCCCGCCACGGCGCACACGACGCAGCAATGGCGACGAGTCTGCACGAGCGGGCACTGCGCTGCCTGGCGCAGCGTGAACACTCCCGCGCCGAACTGGCTCGCAAGCTCGTCGCCCTCGGCAGTGCGGACGAGGTGAGCGCCGAACTCGACCGGCTCGTCGACCTCGGCCTGCTCTCCGACACCCGTTTCGCCGACGCCTACGTACGCGCCAAGGCGGGGCGCTTCGGCGCAGCCCGGCTGCGGGTCGAACTGGCCCGCCGCGGCGTCGCTGCCGAACAGATCGCCGACGCCATCGGCGCAGCCTGCCCGGCCGACGAACTCGAACGCGCCCGCAACATCCACCACCGCAAGTTCACCGCCCCGCCGGCCGACGCGCGAGAATGGGCACGCCAGGCCCGATTCCTTCAAGGTCGCGGCTTTCCGACCGAAATCATCCGTAGAGTCCTGAAAGGACATCCCGGCGATGAGCCTGCTTAAAGTCAGCAACCTGCGCAAGACGTACAAGGCCCGCACGGTCGTCCATGACGTATCCTTCGACGTCGGCAGCGGCGAGGTGGTCGGCCTGCTCGGCCCCAACGGCGCAGGCAAGACGACCTGCTTCTACATGATCGTCGGCCTCGTCGTCGCTGACGGTGGCGAAATCACCCTCGACGACCAGACCCTGACCCATCGCCCGATCCACCAGCGCGCCCGCCTCGGCCTGTCCTACCTGCCGCAGGAGATGAGCGTGTTCCGCAAGCTCACGGTGGCCGAAAACATCCAGGCCGTGCTCGAACTGCAGAACCTCGACAAGCCCAGGATCGCCGCCCGCCTCGAAGAGCTCCTCGGCGAACTGGGCATCGAACACCTGCGCGACAACACCGCGATCTCCCTGTCCGGCGGCGAACGGCGCCGCTGCGAGATCGCCCGCGCACTGGCCACCGACCCGCGCCTGATCCTCCTCGACGAACCCTTCGCCGGCGTCGACCCGATCGCCGTCATCGATATCCAGAAGATCATCCGGTTCCTGAAGGAAAAAGGCATCGGCGTGCTGATCACCGACCACAACGTCCGCGAAACCCTCGGCATCTGCGATCGCGCCTTCATCATCAACGCCGGCGAAGTGCTGGCCAGCGGCCGCCCCGAAGAAATCGTCCGCAACGAACAGGTTCGTCAGGTTTACCTCGGCGAGCACTTCCGGCTCTGAGGCATCATCGCTGCCATGAAGCCCAGCCTCCAGCTCAAACTCTCCCAGCACCTCGCGCTGACGCCGCAGCTGCAGCAGTCGATCAAGCTGCTCCAGCTGTCCACCCTCGAGCTCAATCAGGAAATCGAGAAGATCCTTCTCGAAAACCCGATGATCGAGCGCGACGAACCGGAGGCCAACCTCGGCTCCAGCCGCCTCGAAACCCCCGGCCCGGTCGCGCCGGCCGGCAGCGAGGCCGCACAGGAGCGCGAGCAGCAGGAGGCCCGCGACTCCGAGCGCGAACGCGAACCCGATCGCGACTTCGACCTCGGCGACGGCGGCGACTGGCAACCTTCCGGCAGCGGTCAGCGCGACGATGACGACGACACCGACTTCCAGGAAGTCCAGGCCTCGGTCCCGACCCTGCGCGACCACCTGGACGCCCAGATCGCCCTCACCCCGCTGTCCGACCGCGACCGCGCGCTGGTCCGCTTCATGATCGAGGCCCTCGACGACGACGGCTACCTGAGCCAGTCGCTCGACGACCTGCTGCCGCTCCTGCCGCCCGAACTCGAAGTCGACCCCGACGAACTCCGCATCGCCCTGCGCCAGATCCAGAGCCTCGACCCGTCCGGCATCGGCGCCGCCGACATCAGCGAATGCCTGGCCCTGCAGTTGCGCAACCGGCCGGCCGGCCGCGCCCGCGAGCTGGCTCTCGCCATCGTCGCCGAGCACCTCGAACTGCTGGCCGTGCGCGATTTCCTCAAACTCAAGCGCGCGCTGCGCTGCAACGACGACGAACTGCGCGAAGCCCATGCGCTGATTCTCGGCCTCGACCCGCGACCGGGCGCCCGCTTCGCCCAGTCCGACATCCGCTACGTGGTGCCCGACGTGGTGGTGCGCAAAGTCCGCAACACCTGGATCGTGACCCTCAATCCCGACGCCATGCCGCGCCTGCGCATCAACAATCTCTACGCCCAGATCCTGCGCGACAACCGCGGCGCGAGCGGCTCCCTGTCGAACCACCTGCAGGAAGCCCGCTGGCTGATCAAGAACGTGCAGCAACGCTTCGACACCATCCAGCGCGTCTCGCAGGCGATCGTTGACCGCCAGCGCCAGTTCTTCGATTATGGCGATGTG
This sequence comes from Zoogloeaceae bacterium, assembly GCA_015657735.1. Classification (GTDB taxonomy): domain Bacteria; phylum Pseudomonadota; class Gammaproteobacteria; order Burkholderiales; family Rhodocyclaceae; genus Zoogloea. Next base: position 9,062 of record SSSX01000426.1, on the reverse strand, counting down.
GCGATGCGCCCGCTGACTCTGCGGGAAATCGCCGAGCAGCTCGAGCTGCACGAATCCACCGTTTCCCGGGTGACCACCCAGAAATACATGGCCACGCCGAGGGGCATTTTCGAATTCAAACATTTTTTCGGCAGTCACGTCGCCACCGACACCGGTGGGGCGGCCTCCTCGACGGCGATTCGGGCGCTGATTCGCCAGCTGGTGGTCGCGGAAGACAAGAAGAAACCCTTGTCCGACGCCAGGATTGCCGAGTTGTTGGGCCAGCAGGGTATCGTCGTCGCTCGCCGGACGATCGCAAAGTACCGCGAGTCGCTCGATATTCCGCCGGTCAGTCTGCGCAAAACCATCTGACAGAAAGGTAAGAACCATGAACCTCAACATCACGGGGCATCACGTCGAAGTTACGCCGGCCATCCGCGAGTACGTCACCTCCAAGCTTGATCGCGTGATCCGTCATTTCGACAACGTCACCAGCGTCGGCGTGACCCTCTCGGTGGAAAAGCTGCGTCAGAAGGCTGAAGTCACCGTGCACGTGCGCGGCAAGGACATCCACGTCGAAAGCGAGGATTCCGACATGTACGCCGCCATCGACGCACTGGCCGACAAGCTCGACCGGCAGGTTCTCAAGTACAAGGCGAAGGCCTCCGATCACGGCCATGACTCGCTGAAGCAGCACCTCGCCGAATCCTGATAAGCATCGGCAGTAATCGTCTTTTCCCCGGGACCGTTGTGGCTATAATGCGCCCCAACTGACACAACGGCCCCGGCGGCAGCCGCAGCACCGGCCCCGGATTTTTTCCAGCATCGATCTTCACCGGAAACCTGTCCCGGCCTGACCGCGCGCAGGAGAATCCACCCATGAACCTCATCGCCAAATTATTGCCTCCGGCCAACGTGGTCGTCGGCCTCGAGGCGAGCAGCAAGAAGCGCGCCTTCGAGCAAGCCGGCCTGCTGTTCGAGAACAACCACGGAATCGCCCGCAGCACCGTCTTCGACAGCCTGTTCGCCCGCGAGAAACTCGGCTCCACCGGTCTCGGGCAGGGCATTGCGATCCCTCACGGGCGCATCAAGGGTCTGAAGGACGCTCTCGGCGCCTTCATCCGCCTGGCCGAACCGGTCCCCTTCGACGCCCCCGACGGCCGTCCGGTGGCGATGCTGTTCGTGCTGCTGGTGCCCGAACAAGCCAACGAACACCACCTCCAGCTGCTCTCCGAACTGGCCCAGATGTTCAGCGACCGCGCCTTCCGCGAGCAGCTCCTCGCCGCGCCGGACGCCCTTGCCGCCCACACCCTCTTCCATCAGTGGGGCAGCGATGCGCCAGACGACCGTCGCGCGGCTGTTTGACGACAACCTGGAACGCCTGAGGCTGCGCCACATCTGCGGCAGCCTCGAGACCCGCATCTCGGTCTCCGAAGACCGCATCTGGCCCGCCGACATGGTTGGCCACCTGAACCTGATCCACCCCGACCGCCTGCAGATCCTCGGCGCCTCCGAGCTCGCCTGGGCGCGCCGGCAGACCCGCGACAAGGTCATCCACCACGTCCGCGAAATCCTCTCCTTCGGCCCGCCGGCGATCATCGTCGCCGACGACGAAGACATCCCGAGCCTGATCCGCACCGTCTGCGCCAACGAGGACGTGGCGCTGTTCGCCAGCCCGCTGCCGTCGGCCAACGTCATCGATCTGCTGCGCAACTACCTGTCGCGCAAACTGGCCGAGCGGCTGGCGCTGCACGGCGTGCTGATGGACGTCCTCGGCCTCGGCGTGTTCATCACCGGCGACTCGGGCGCCGGCAAATCGGAACTGGCCCTCGAACTGATCTCGCGCGGCCACGGCCTGGTCGCCGACGACATCGTCGAGTTCTCGCGCATCGCGCCGACCGTCCTCGAAGGCCGCTGCCCGGCGCTGCTGCAGGACGTCATCGAAGTCCGCGGCCTCGGCATCCTCAACATCCGCACGATCTTCGGCGAAACCGCATGCCGGCGGAAGATGAAGCTCAAACTGGTGGTCCACCTCCAGCGCCGCCAGCCCGGCCAGGAAGACCCGCTGCGCCTGTCGCTCGAAGGCGAGCAGCAGATGATCCTCGGCGTGCCGATCCGGCGCGTGATCCTCCCGGTCGCCGCCGGTCGCAACCTGGCGGTTCTGCTCGAAGCCGCGGTGCGCTCGACGATCCTGCTGCTGCGCGGCATCGACTCGACCCAGGAATTCGTCGATCGCCAGCGCCGCGCGATGGAAGAAGGTGGTTTTTGACACGGCGAAACACTTCCGCGCTCCGCAACGGCCACACGCCGTCAACGGAACGGCCGGCTCGCCGTTTATGATGACGTTGCAGTTCCGACAACCCGCCTACACAAGGAGTGGCCAGATGAAAAAACTGATCCTGAGCGTCGCCGTTTCGATGTTTGCCGCCAGCCTGGCGCCCGCCGCCTTTGCGGCCACCGCCCAGCAGAGCAAGATGAAGGAATGCAACGCCTCGGCCGCCGACAAGAAGGGTGACGAGCGCAAGGCCTTCATGAAGGAATGCCTGTCCGCCAAACCCGCCGCCGCCGCAGCCAAGGGCACGCCGCAGCAGGAAAAGATGAAGGCCTGCAACAAGGAGGCCGGCGACAAGGCGCTGAAGGGCGGCGAGCGCAAGAAGTTCATGAGCGGCTGCCTGAAGGGCTGATCCCTTCCCGCGCCACCCAAGCGACGAGGGCCCCGCGGGGCCCTCGTTCTTTGTCAGGCCCGACCGGCGTCAGTCGAGCGCGAAGGCGACGGCGTCGAGCATGTTGTCTCCCACCGAGAAGCCGCAGCCGATGTGGCCTTTGTCGGCGAGCACGAATTCGTCGCGCTTGACGCAATGTTCGGCGTTGCCTTCTTCCAGCAGATACGTGCCATTGGTGCTCGAGTCGGCCAGGTAGAACAAGCCGTTGCGCAATTCGATACGGGCGTGCTGCCGTGACACGCGGGGATCGGACACGACGATGTCGTTGCCGGTTTCGCGCCCGAACAGCAGGGTCGGATGGGCGGCATCGATGATCCAGCTCTGACCACGGAAGCTGACGCGCAACTGCTTCTGCGCCTGCATCGCATCCTGGCGCAGCTCGGCGGCGGTCGGCGGCGGCGCGTTGCCCAGTTCGAGCACCGGGAACGGCACCTTGGCGTTCGACTCCTCGATCTTGCCGAGCATGCGCCGCATCGACGGGGACAGCAGTTCGCTGAGCCCCTCGGACACCGCGATGGTGTCCGGATTATGGTTTTCGACCAGGCGGGCGGCCAGTTGCTCGGGTTCCTCGTCGGCCTCCTCGCCTTCCGACTCGAGCACCACCCCGGCCCGCAGGACGAGCTTGATGCCGCTCATCGGCGGCAGCGCGCGGACCCGCTCGCGCATCTCCCGCGCCGCCAGCAGGGCCGAATCCGCCTCCGGGAAACGTGCGACGAGGGAATCCGAGCGCAGTTCCAGCCCGCTCGCCGAATACGCCTCGGCGCAGCGCGACATGCGGTTCAGGCAGCGCTCGACGGCGTAGCCGGCCTCCGCCTCGCCGAGCTTGACGGCCAGCCGCACGCCACCGGCAACGTCGGCATACAGCAGGCAGCGGGTCGAGGCGCGCTCATTCATGGTTGCGGACTCCAGTGGAACCCGGCCGCCGAAGCGACGCGGCGACCTGTTGCGCAGAGTGTTGCAGAAGGCCCGGAGGACGGTCCATGGCGGCTAACTTCTCCACATCCCGATCGGGACGGCGACGCCATCCGCCGGCGCGGCCGGCAGCTCGGGGGCATCGAAAACGATGTCGCCCTGCTCGACCTTGGTCGCACTCGACACGTTGAGGAAATCGAACAGGCCGCCATCGGCCAGATGCGAGGGCACGACGTTTCGGAGGGCCGTCGCGATCGACACGATGCGCCCGGGGAAACGGCTGTCCCAGTCGCGCAGCATGGCCTTGATCTGCTTGCGCTGCGCGTTTTCCTGGCTCCCGCACAGGTTGCACGGGATGATCGGGTATTCCATGCCGCGGGCGAAACGCTCGATGTCCTTCTCGGGACAGTAGGCGAGCGGCCGGATCACCACGTTCTGCCCGTCATCGCTGACCAGCTTGGGCGGCATCGACTTCATCTTGCCGCCGAAGAACATATTGAGGAACAAGGTTTCGATCATGTCGTCGCGATGGTGGCCAAGGGCGATCTTGGTCGCGCCGAGTTCCTTCGCGGTGCGGTAGATGATGCCGCGGCGCAGGCGCGAGCACAGCGAACAGGTGGTCTTGCCTTCCGGAATCTTGTCCTTGACGATCTTGTAGGTGTTTTCGGTGACGATCTTGTACTCGACGCCGATCGACTCGAAGTAAGCCGGCAGCACGTGATCGGGGAAACCCGGCTGCTTCTGGTCGAGGTTCATGGCGACGATGCGGAAGTCGATCGGCGCCTTCTCGCGCAAGGCCAAGAGCAGCGACAGCAGCGTGAAGGAATCCTTGCCGCCCGACACGCAGACCATCACCACGTCGCCGTCGGCGATCATGCCGTAATCGACGATGGCCTCGCCCACGCGACGCATCAACTGCTTCCGGAGACGCAGGAAGGAGTTCGAGAAACGGGATTCCGTTTCGGGGTGCTCGGTCGCCACCGGCGCAGGGAAAGCCACAACTTGTTCCATTCCGTTAAATGTCCAATGATTATAAGCCGGTCAAAATGGAATCGACCTGTTATAAATGTTAAATACGTTATAAATGCGCACTTCGACCACCGTCGACCGGGATGATCTGACCGGTGATGTAGGGCGCGTCAAAAAGCAAAAAGCATACCGTCCGGGCGATATCCGACGGCGCACCGACCCTGCCGAGCAGGGTGTGGGCGACGATGGCCTCCCGTTCCGCCGGCGCCAGCTGACCGTCCGCCGGCCAGTCGATGGCGCCCGGCGCCACCCCGTTGACCCGCACCTGCGGCGCCAGTTCGAGCGCCAGCGCGCGGGTCAGGCCGAGCAGCCCGGCCTTCGCGGCGCAGTACAGCGGATAGCCCTTCAGCGGACGCTCGGCATGGATGTCGACGATGTTGACGATCGCGCCGCCGGCCGCCGTCAGCCACGGCGCTGCGGCCTGCGAGAGGAACAGCGGTGCCTTGAGGTTGGAGCCGATCAGGTCCGCCCACGCATTTTCGTCGATTTCGCCGACGGCCGTCGGAAAGAAGCTCGAGGCATTGTTCACGAGCCCGTCGAGGCGGCCGAAATGTTCGATGACCGCCCCCACCAGGCCGGGCAGCTGCGCCGCATCGAGCAGGTCGACCTGCAGCACCCGCGCCGAGCCGGGCCGGATGGCGTTGAGGCCGGCGGCGAGGCTGTCCGCCTCGCCGCGGGAATGGCGGCAATGCAGCGCCACCCGCGCGCCGGCGGCGTGCAGGTGACGGGCGATCTCGGCGCCGACGCGCCTGGCGGCGCCGGTCACGAGGACCACCGGCGGCGCAGCCTGCTGATTCATGACGGCCTGGAAGGTGGAGGAAAAAACATAATCATACGGTGCCGCCGGCGCTTTCGCGGCATTGCGTGAACGACACCGCCAGCGCGTCGCGGCGGATTATTTTCACACGCTCCGGTGCACTGCACCAGCGGGGTAAAATGCCGGCTTTCCGTCCTCCCGCGCCGCCATGAAACTGCCTCAGCCTTCCGCCGAAGCCCTCGAACAGAGCGGGCGCCTCGTTTCCCGCCTGCAGCGCCTGATCGACGCCGAGGGCGGCTGGATTTCCTTCGCCACCTACATGGCCGAAGCGCTCTACGCGCCGGGACTCGGCTATTACAGCGGCGGCGCCCGCAAGTTCGGCCCCGGCGGCGATTTCATCACCGCGCCGGAACTCACCCCGCTGTTCGGCCAGGCGCTCGCCAGCCAGGTCCGGCAGGTGATGGAACTGTCGGCGCCGCACATCGTCGAGGCCGGCGCCGGCACCGGCCTGCTGGCCGCCGACCTGCTGCTCGAACTCGAACACCTCGGCGCCCTGCCGGAAAGCTACGCCATCCTCGAAGTCTCGGCCGAGCTGCGCGAACGCCAGTTCGACACCCTCGCCACCCGCGCGCCGCACCTGGCCTCCCGGGTACGCTGGCTCGACGGTCTGCCGGACCGCTTTGCGGGCGCGATGATCGCCAACGAAGTGCTCGACGTGATGCCGGTGCATGTGGTCGCGTGGCGGCCGGAAGGCATTTTCGAACGGGGCGTGAGCCTCGACGACGCAGGCCGTTTCGCGTGGGCCGACCGCCCCATCGCCGGCCGGGTGGCCGACGCCGCCGCGGCGCTCGGACGCCCGCTGCCGGCCGAAGGCGAATACGTCAGCGAACTGAATCTGGCCGGTCGGGCGTGGGTCGCCGAGTGGGCCGCGCGCCTCGAAAAAGGCGCGCTGCTGCTCGTCGACTACGGCTACCCCCGTGCCGAGTACTATCTGGACAGCCGCAGCACCGGCACGCTGCTGTGCTACTTCCGCCACCACGCCCACGGCGATCCTTTCCTGTGGCCGGGGCTCAACGACATCACGGCCTTCGTCGACTTCACCGCCGTCGCCGAGGCCGGCTTCGACGCCGGACTGGACGTGCTCGGCTACACCGACCAGGCCAACCTGCTGTTCAACTGCGGCATCCTCGCCTGCCTGGCGCGCCGCGCCCCGGAAGACGGCGCCGACTACATCCGCGCCGCCAAGGCCGTGCAGCGCCTCACCGGCCCCCACGAAATGGGCGAACTGTTCAAGATCATCGCGCTGGGCCGCGGCATCGGACAGCCGCTGCTCGGCTTTTTGCGGGGTGACCGGCTGCATGCGCTGTAGTCCGGAATGAACGAAGGGTCCGCCGGACGATGCATCCGGCGGACCCTTCGCGGTGTGTTGCAGGCGCTGCGCTTATTCCTGGAAGCGATAGACCGCGCTCAGGAAGGCATCCACGTCGGTCGGCACCGCGTGCACCTCGTGGCTCGCCGCAGGGATTTCCTGCAGGCCGAGGGCCAGTTCGGGCGGCAGCAGATTGGCGTTCAGGACTTCGTCGTCGTACGCCGGAATCATCGATTCGTCGGGCTCCAGGTAGCTCCGATCGCCGCTTTCCATATCCATGCAGATCACCATTTCGGCCTCCGTTCCGGGGTGACAAACGATCCCCTTGTTTCACTTAACGGCTGCGGCCCCCAAAAGGTTGAAGGATATCCGGCACGGGCTCCGGTTTTGTGATGGCCCGCCCGTGACCGGTCGCATGGTTTCAGGATGGATCAGCGATGGCCGCTCCGCAATGACGAAGTTCACGGAGCGGGCAGTTTTCGTGCCCGTTTCACACGAAGATGCAAAACCGTCGGCGCTGTCGCCGCCGGCTCACAGGCCCTCGCGCTTCAGCCAGTGCAGGATCGGCTCGGCGGCGATGCGCCAGTCGGTTTCGAGCATCATGCCGTGCCCCAGTTCGGGCAGGATCGTCGCTTCGACATCGTAGCGCCGCGCCGTCATGCGGACCTGATCGGGCGGGATCAGCACGTCGTGCTCGGCGCCCAGCACCAGCATCGGCGGGCGGTGGACGCGCGCCAGCGACGGCAGGTCGAACAGCGACATGTCCCAGATCGCGCGGTGGGATTCCGGCTGGCACAGGTGGTAGTAGCGCTGCAGGCGTTCGAGTTCGATCGCCTCGTGGAACAGCGCGTGGCGTAGGGTGTCGATCTGCGGCTGGCTGCCGCCCATGATCCGGTTCAGGTCGCCGAGCAGGTGCGGACGCGAGAAGGCCAGCCCGAAGGCCGAGCCAAGCAGCCCCTGCGGCGGCACCGACGACATCAGCACGGCCCCCGGCGCCGGCTGCCGCTCGAGGTATTTCTGCACCACCATGCCACCCATCGAATGGCCGATCAGCACCGGCGCCGAGGGCAGCTTGGAGGCGACCTCGGCGACGTCGTCGACGTAGTCGGAGATCGAGAAGCTGTCGAGATAGGCGCGCCCGCGGCTGCGGCCGTGGCCGGACAGCGACAGGGCGTAGGCGCTGTAGCCCTGCTCCGCAAACCACGGCAGGAAGTTCTCGTCCCAGCACCAGGCGCCGGTGTAGGCGCCGTGGACGAAGAGCAGCGGCGTGTCGCGGGCCGGGCCGGACGGCGTGTGGCAGAGGACTTCCAGATCGCCGAAGCGGGAGCGGTTCATGCGCAGGCTCCCAAAATGGGTACAGCTCCGTCGGGACGGACGCAGGTCAGGATCATGGCGGCTCGGGAAAATAATTTTGTTATGGCTTCGGAACTTACCCCAGGCGGCGCCAGGAAGAAAGCGAAAGCGCGCGGAATGCACCAATCTGGGGTTAAATCGCGGTTTTCGACGCGACAGGTGACGACCGATGCTCAAGTGGCTGCTGGCGATCGTGGTGCTGGCGGTGGTGTCCGGGCTGGGTTCCGCGCTGCCGCTGCGCCGCTGGCGGATCGGGCACCTGCCCGGCGACCTGCACTTCGATGTCTTCGGACGTCACATCCACATCCCGCTGACCAGCACGCTGCTGATGTCGCTAGTGCTCTGGCTGCTGATCCGCTGGCTTTGATTCGCCGTCCAGCGGCGCGCGCACCGCGAAGGTGACGGCGTCGAGGATCTGCCCGTCGGGCGCCATCAGTTCGAGGACATGACGCCCCGCCACCGGTCGCCAGCCGGCGCGACCGCCACCGTTGCCATTGCCATTGCCGAAGCGCTCGCCGTCGAGACGCCACCAGGCGCCGGCCGGCGCGCGCACCGATTCGAAATTGACGCGGAAGCCACTGTCGTCGACCAGCGCCATCGCATCGACGAGGCTGCCGTCGGCCGGATGGGCGATGCGCGGCAGACTGCGCGGCAACGCCACCCGCTCGACTTCGGTGCCGCGGATGAACCACTCCCGGCGGGCGCTCTCGACCGGCGGTTCGAAGGCCACCACGGCCGACACCAGCCCCGCTGGCGGCCCCGGACGCACCGCCGGCTGGCTGCGGTGCAGCCCGCGCAGGATGTCGTGCCAGGCGGCGCTGGCCTGGGCCGGCGCGGCGCGCGTGCCGGCCGACCACAGGGCGACACTGAAGCGGTCCGAGAAGCCGGCCGACAACGTCTCGCGGCCATCCGGCACGTACTGGCGGAACGCGAAGGGCTG
>SSSX01000425.1 GCA_015657735.1 Zoogloeaceae bacterium | reverse complement strand
CGACGTCCCCCCGGAATTGAGTAGCGATTAACTTTAGAGTCCAATCCCACGATCAAGGAGATTGGACATGAAGAAGCGATTCACCGAAGAGCAGATCATTGGCTTCCTGCGAGAAGCCGAAGCGGGGCTGCCGGTCAAAGAGCTGTGCCGTCGGCACGGCTTCTCGGAAGCCAGCTACTACCTCTGGCGCAGCAAGTTCGGCGGCATGAACGTCTCGGACGCCAAACGCCTGAAGGAGCTGGAAGCCGAGAACACACGGCTGAAGCGATTGCTGGCCGAAGCGATGCTGGAGAATGAGGTCACGAAAGAGGCCCTGAGAAAAAAGTGGTAAGCGCACCGTCACGCCGTGATCTGGTGCGCCACCTGATCGACCAGGGACTCAGCGAACGGTGCTCGCTACGGGTGATTGGCATGAGTCCCAGTGCCTATCGCTACCGACCGGCCGCGGATCGGAATTCTGTGTTGAAGGAGAAGATCATCGCCCTCGCCCAACGCCACCGGCGCTACGGGGCCGGAATGATTTACCTGAAGCTGCGCCAAGCCGGAGAGATCGTCAATCACAAACGGGTCGATCGGCTCTATGCCGAAGCGGGACTGCAGGTCAGAAGGCGCAAGCGGAAGAAGATCCCGGTCGCCGATCGCCATCCTCTGGAACGCCCACTGGCCGCCAACCAGATATGGTCGATGGATTTCGTGTTCGATCGGACGGCAGAAGGGCGCAGCATCAAGAGCCTGACCATCGTCGATGATGCGACCCACGAAGCCGTGGCCATCGTCCCGGAGCGGGCGATGGGCGGAAACCACCTGGTACGCATCCTCGACCAGGTGGCCAAGACACGGGGGCTGCCTAAGGCGATCAGAACCGACAACGGCAAGGAATTCTGTAGCCGCGCCATGCTGACCTGGGCCCATGCCCGAGATGTTCAGCTATTCCTGATCGAACCCGGAAAGCCGAATCAGAATGCCTACATCGAGTCCTTCAATGGCCGCTTCCGCGACGAATGCCTGAACGAGCACTGGTTCACCAGTCTGCAGCAGGCCAGAGTCGTCATCGACGCCTGGCGCCGGGAATACAACGAGGAGCGACCCAAGAAATCCCTGGGCGGGTTGACCCCTGCCGCCTATGCCAAATCACTCGCCCAGAAATCAGGTAAATTAACCCCGGACTCTAAAGCCTTCTGCTACTGAAAATGGGGGGACGTCG
>SSSX01000424.1 GCA_015657735.1 Zoogloeaceae bacterium | reverse complement strand
GTAGGGCGCGGCGAAGGCGACCCGGCGCTTGCCGGCGCCCTCGTTGTGATAGACGGTGGTGAACAGGCTCTCGCCGGTGAGCAGCCGCTTGCCGGCGCCGAGCAGCTTGCCGAACAGCCCGCTCTGCTGCTGCGAGCCGTCACCGAAGATGGTGTCCATCTGGATGCCGTCCTGCATGTACATCATCACGCCGGCTTCCCCGATCGCCGCCTCGCCGGGATCGAGTTCCACCTCGACGTATTGCATCTCGCTGCCGAAGATTTCGTAGTCGACGACGTCCATTGCCATGGCTCAGATTCTCCTCAAGTCAGGGTTTCCCGCGGACGTTCCGCGGGACGCCCGGACGGTATCAGAAATCGGTGCCGACGATCGTCCGGCCGGTGGCCGCGCGGTCAGCGGGCGGCGTGCCGGCGCTGGAGTGCCGCCAGCCAGACCAGCGCGCCGGCGAGCAGGCCGACCGGCAGCGTCGAGCCGAGGTTGAGCCAGGTCCAGCCGTGGGTGGTGACCAGGGCGCCGGAGGCGAACGAGGTGACCGCCATGATCGTGAACACGCCGAAGTTGATCGCCGCCTGCGCCTTGTCCTTTTCCTCGGGTCGATAGCTGCGCATGGCCAGCGTGGTGCTGCCGGTGAACAGGAAGTTCCAGCCCACGCCGAGCACGAACAGGGCAACCGTGAACCGGTGCAGATCCTGGCCGGACAGCGCGATCGCAATGCACAGCGCGTTGAGCGCGAGGCCGGCCGCCATCACGCGCAGCACGCCGTGGCGGGCGATCAGGCTGCCGGTGACGAAGCCCGGCGCGAACATGCCGATCACGTGCCACTGGAGCACGAAGGCGGCATCGGCAAAAGGCATGCCGCAGATGTCCATGGCCAGCGGCGTCGCCGCCATCAACAGATTCATCACCCCGTACGAGAGGGCGGCGCCGGCCGCCGCGACGATGAACTCCGGCTGGCGGGCGATTTCGGCCAGCGGGCGACCGCCGCCGCCGCCGCCGGTCTTGCCCGGGCCGTGCGGAAAGCGGATCGTCGCCATCACGCCCATCGACAGCAACGCCACGCCGGCCAGCGCCAGGTAGGCGCCGAGGAAGGGAATGGAGAACAGGTTGCGGGTGTGGTTGGCCAGATTCGGCCCGACCACCGCGCCGACCAGTCCGCCGGCGAGCACCAGCGAGACGGCTTTCTCGCGGAACGCCGGGGCGGCCAGTTCGCCAGCGGCAAAGCGGTAGAGCTGCCCGTTGGCGCTGTAGTAGCCGGCGACGACGGTGCCGGCGACGAGCAGCCAGAAATTGCCGGCCACCAGCGCCAGCGCGCACACCAGCACTGACATCAGGGCCACCAGCAGCCCGAGCTGGAACGACACCTTGCGCCCCCAGCGGCGCTGGCTGGCCGCCACCAGGCCGGTGGCGAGGGCGCCGCCGACCACGTAGCCCATCACCGGCAGCGTCGCCATCCAGCCGGCGGGCGCCAGACGCAGCCCGACGAGCCCGTTGATGGCGATGAAGACGACGTTGTTGGTCAGGAACAGGCCCTGGGTGGCGGCCAGTTTCCACAGATTGCTGTTCATCGGAGCGGGGATGGCGAAAGGTGGAGGTTGCGGCTGCGGGCCGCTGGGCAGGGCAGGGACGGCCTCAGTCGCGGCGGGAATTGTAACCGAGGCTGCCGGCCGCCTCGCCGCCGGCGACGGAGGGCAGGTTCACCTGCAGCAGCGCGCCGCGGCCGCCGGCGCCGTCGCGGATGTCCACCTCGCCGCCCGCGCCGTGGGCGATTTCGCGGACGATGGCGAGGCCGAGACCGCTGCCCGGATGGCTGGCGGCGGGAAGGCGGAAGAAGCGTTCGAAGACTTGCTGGCGGGCCGGCTCCGGAATGCCGGGGCCGGTGTCCTCGACTTCGATGAGGCTGCGGCCGGCTTCGGTGCGGCAGCGGATGGTCACCTCGCCGGGCGCCGGCGTGTAGTTGAGGGCATTGACGACCAGGTTGGCGATCATCTCGCCGAGCAGCAGGCGGTCGCCGGTGAGGTGGGCGGGCTGCAGCTCGAAGCCCAGGTCGAGGCCGCGGGTTTCGGCCAGGCGGATCCATTCGGGGCTGCGTTCGCGGATCAGCTCGGGCAGGTCGACGGCGGTGGCGAGGCTTTCGTGGCGGCCGCCGGGTTCGGCCGAGAGCAGCACCAGCATCTGGTTGATCAGGTGGCCGAGGCGTTCGATGGCGCTGATGGCATGGGCGGTGCGGTCCTGGCGCCCGCTGGCGTCGGGCTCGCGTTGCAGCAGTTCGAGCTGGGTGCGGATGCCGGCCAGCGGCGTGCGCAGCTGGTGGGCGGCGTTGGCGACGAAACGCTGCTGGGCCTGGGCGGCTTGTTCGAGGCGGTCGAGCACCTGGTTGAACTCGGTGACCAGCGGCCGGATCTCGACCGGCGCGGCCATCGCGTCGAGCGGTTGCAGGGCGCGGTGCTCCATGCCGTGGAGGGTCAGGCGGAGGCCTTCGACCGGCAGCAGCGCGTGGTGCACGCCGAACCAGATCGTCAGGCCGGTGGCGCCGGCAAAGAACAGCAGCGGCAGGATCAGCGCGACGGCGAGGTCCACCTTGAGCTGGTCGCGCTTGCGGGTGGTTTCGGCGGTGACGAAGACGAAGGGGTCGCCGCCCACCTTGCGGTGGATGACCATGACGCGCACCCGGTGGCCGCGGAAGTGGGAGTCGAAGGCGACCCGGTCGCCGGTGACGAGCTGCTCGGCCGGCGCTTCGTGGGGCAGGCCGGCGTCGCCGGCCACGAAGCGGGCTTCGGGGCCGAGGATGAGGTAGTAGATGTCGTCGGTGCGGTCGGCGCGCAGCACCTGTTCGGCGGCCGGCGGGAAGACGAAGCGGGGCTCGCCGGCGTCGACCTCGAGGTGGGGCACGAGGGCCAGGCCGGCGTCGGCGAGGGCCTGGTCGAGGGCTTCCATCGCCGGCTGATGGACCAGATGGTAGGCCAGCGGCAGGAAGGTGATCAGGGCAAGGGTGGCCGGCAGCAGCAGCCAGAGCAGCAGGGCCTTACGCAGGCTTCGCGTCATGGGGCAGGTCTTCGAGCATGTAGCCCAGCCCGCGGACGGTACGGATGCGGATGCCCGCCGGTTCGAGCTTGGTGCGCAGGCGCGAGACGTAGACTTCGACGGCGTTTTCGCTCATGTCCTTGTCCCAGCTGCACACGGCGGCGACGATGCGTTCCTTGCTGAGCACCCGCTCGGGGTTGTCGAGAAGGAACTGGAGGATAGCCCATTCGCGCCGGGGCAGGGGGGCTGGCCGTCGAGCCAGGCGCGGTGGGCTTCCTCGTCGAGGGCGAGGGGGCCGAACTCGCGGCGCTGGCCGCTCTGGCCACGGCTGCGGCGGACCAGCGCATTGATGCGGGCGAGCAGCTCGACGGCGGCGAAGGGCTTGGTGAGGTAGTCGTCGGCGCCGAGGTTGAGGCCGCGCACGCGCTCGTTGAGGGCGTCGCGGGCGGTCAGCATCAGCACGTGGACCGGGTTGTGGCGGGCGCGCAGGCGGGACAGCAGCTCGAGCCCGTCCATGCCCGGCAGGCCGATGTCGAGGACCAGCAGGTCGAACTTTTCGGCGGCCAGCGCGGCTTCGGCGAGTTCGGCGCTGCCCACGTAATCGCTGGCGTAGCCGGCGCCGCGCAGCAGCTGGGCGACGCCGTCGGCGAGGAGTGGGTCGTCTTCGACGATCAGGATGCGCATGGCGGTCGGGGCAGGTGGCGGCCGGGGGCGGCGTCGGCGGGCTTCACCGTTCCTTCGCTCCGCCGTAGGACAGCAGCACCGGCAGCAGCAGCAGCGTGAAGATCGTGGCGCTGACGATGCCGCCGACGATGACCACCGCAAACGGGCGCTGGGTTTCGGAGCCGATGCCGTGCGACAGGGCCGCCGGCAGCAGGCCGAGGCCGGCCATCAGGGCGGTCATGACGATCGGGCGCAGGCGCAGCATGGCGCCGTCGAGGATGGCTTCGGAACGGTTGGCGCCGCGGCGCGCGATCTCGATGACCTGCTCGACCATGATTACGCCGTTCTGCACCGAGATGCCGGCCACCGCGATGAAGCCGACCGCCGCCGACACCGACAGGTGCAGGCCGGCGAGGCCCAGCCCGGCGAAGCCGCCGATCAGCGTGAAGGGCACCATCGACAGCACCAGGACGGCCGGCCGGATGTCGCGGAAGGCCCAGAACAGCAGCGAGAAGATCAGGCCGAGGGTGATCGGCACGATGAGCTTGAGACGCGCCATGGCCCGTTGCTGGTTCTCGAACTGGCCGCCCCAGGTGATCGTGTAGCCGGCCGGCAGGGCGACTTCGGCGGCCACCTTGCGCTGCGCTTCGGCGACGAAGCCGCCCTGGTCGCGACCGCGCAGGTTGGCCTTGACGATGACGTTGCGGCTGCCCGCTTCGCGCTGGATGCGCGAGGCGCCCTGACGCAGTTCGACGTCGGCGAGGTCGCCCAGCGGGATGCTGCCGTGGCCGCCGGGCAGCGCCACCGGCAGGTTGGCGATGTCGTCCACCTGATCGCGGAACTGGGGGCCGAAGCGCAGCGTCACGTCGTAGCGGCGCTCGCCGTCGTAGAAGACGTTGACGGTGCTGCCGCCGAGCGCGGTCTGGATCATCGCGTTCACGTCGGTGACGTTGATGTCGTAGCGGGCCAGGGCTTCGCGGCGCAGGCGGATGTCGACCTCGCTCTGGCCGCCGACCGGCAGCGCGGCGACGTCGGCGGAGCCCTGGATGCGGTTGAGGACGCCGGCGATCTGGCGGCCCTTGGCTTCGAGCACCTCGAGGTTGGGGCCGAAGACCTTGACGGCGATCTCGCCCTTGGCGCCCGAGAGGGATTCCTCGACGCTGTCCTGGATCACCTGCGAGAAGTTCGTCGGCAGGCCGGGGATGGCCGACAGTTTGGCGGACATGCTGTCGACCAGCGCGTCCTTCGAGGCGTAGCGCCATTCGTCGTGGGGCTTGAGGTCGACGAGGATTTCGATGTTGTTGGGGCCTTTCGGGTCGGTGCCGTCGTCGGGGCGGCCGACGTGGGTGATGACGGCCTTGACCTCGGGGTAGGTGGACAGCGCGGCGCGGACCTTGCGCTCGACGTCCTTGGTGTTGGTGAGCCCCGACGACTGGGGCAGGCTGATGGTCAGCCAGATGTTGCCTTCGTCGAGCTTGGGCAGGAACTCGGAGCCGAGCAGCGG
>SSSX01000423.1 GCA_015657735.1 Zoogloeaceae bacterium | reverse complement strand
GCCGCTGGCGAGGCTGGTGATGGCGATGCCCTGGCTGGCGCCGCTGTCGGCGTCGGTGACCGAGGTGCCCAGGATGCTGGCGACCGTCTGGCCGGCGTTGGTGGTCTGGTCTTCGGTGAGGGTCGTGAAGCTGGGGGCGGCGGCGCTGAGCACCGGGGCGTCGTTGACGGCCGCGACGGTGAGGGTGGCGGTCTGCTTGGCCGCCGAGTACGCGGTTTCGTCGCCGTTGGGCGCCTTGGCGGTGCCGTAGGCGCTGGCGGCGGAGAGGTCGGCGGTGCTGCCGGCGGTGCCGGTGCTGCGGTCCCAGGCGCGGTAGGTGACGGTGGCGGTGCCGCTGAAGTCGGCGGCCGGCACGAAGCGCAGGCGGTCGGTGCTGCGGAGCAGCCGGGCCGCGCTGTCGGCCGGGGCCGAGGCGGCGTCGAAGGCGGTCCAGGTGGCGCCGCCGTCGAGCGAGTACTGCCAGTTGCCGTGGCTGTTGTCGACGCCGGTCACCGCGATGCCCGAGGTGGCGCCGATATCGATGTCGGTGCTCGACAGGAAGCTGGAAACCAGCGCGCCGGTGTTGTTGACGGCGTCTTCCTGGATGCCGGCAATTGCCGCCGGGGCGTTGTTCACCGGTGCGTCGTTGCGGCGCGCCGGACTGATGGTGAGCGTCTTGCTGAAGCTGGAGGTGCCGCCGTTGTCGTTGTATTCGACGACATAGGGCAGCAGCGAGGTGTTGGGCAGGTCGTTCCATTTGCCCGACGAGGCGCCGCTGGAATAGATCTCGCCGTAGTGCTCGCTGCCGCCGGAGTTGTTCGGCTCGCCGTTGTTCCAGTAGGCGTAGCCGCCGCTGGCGGTGACCGGGGTGCTGTTGCCGGTGGAGATCAGCGTGCCCTTCTCGGGGCCGGTGACCCAGTACCACTTGCCTTCGGAGGCGCTCTGGTTGGCGAAGGTGGTGGCCCCGGTGGCGGCGTTGATGTAGGTGTAGGCGTCGGAGGAGCCGATCCAGGCGTCGGCCTGCAGCTTCTGCCGGATGAAGTCGTTCTCGGCCTGGCTGGTGATGGTGGCCAGGTAGCCGCTCATGCCCTGGAAGGTGCGGGCTTCGGCGGCGGTCTTGGCGGTGGTCCAGCTGTAGCTGCCGGCAACGTACTCGTAGTAGTGCGTCTTGCCGCCGAACTCCAGCGCCACCGCGTTGCCGATGGTGAAGCTGATGGTGCGGGCGGTGGTGGTCGGGTTGTCGCTGGTGTTGAAGTACTTCACGGCGCGCAGCGCGGCCTGGTATTCGGCGACGGTGGCGGTGCCGCTGAGGGCCAGGATGCCGGTGGTGGTGTTGTAGGAGTAGGTGATCTTGCCGCTGACGTCGGTGCCGGAGGCGGGCTGGAGGCGGTCTTCGGCGCTGACGAGGTTGGTGGTGATCACGACGCGGGCAGCGTCGAGGGTGGTGCTGTCGACGTCGGTGAGGGTCAGCGCCGGGTCGACGTAGAAGCTGCCGTCGTTCTCGTTAAAGGTCTCGGCGCCCAGGCTCAGGGTGAGAACCGCCGGGTCGTCCACCGCCGCCACGCTGATGGCGGCGCTGCGCGTGCCCTGCAAGCTGCCGCCGGCGCCGGTGTTGCCGCCGTCGTTGAGGGTGAAGGTGACGGTGCGGGCGCTGGTGGACGGGTTGTCGGAGCTGTTGCTGTAAGCCATGACCCGCGCCAGGGCCTGGACCGCAGCCGGGGTGGCGCTGCCGTTGAGGTTGATGCGCAGGGCGGCGCCGTTGGCGCCGGTGTTGCCGGCGTCGATGCTGCCGATGACGGTGCCGGCGTAGGTGATGTTGCTGCCGGACACGCCGATCTGGCCGCTGCCGGTGCCCTGGTTAAGCACCGAGAGCTGGTCTTCGGCGGCGCCGTTGGTGGTGATCTGGGCCTGCAGCCAGCCGCCGTTGAAGTTGGCCGGGCCGTCCGGGTCGGTGACGGTCATCACCGTGTCGATCGCCATCGGCACGTTGTTCTCGGTGTAGGCCAGGGTTTGCGCGGTACCGCCGAGCACCGGGGCGTCGTTGGTGGCGGTGATGTTGATGATTCCGGTGTCGGACGCGCTGGGCCCGGTGGCGCTCATCGCGGTGACGGTGAACACGCGGGCCGGCGAGGTGACCGGATTGTCGGAGGTGGCTTCGAAGGCGACCTGACGGGAGATGCTGGTGACCACCGCATCGTTGACCTTCGAGCCGAACACCCGCACGTTGTCGATGTACATCGAGGCGCCGGCCGCCCGGCCGCCGCTGAAGTCGTAGGTGCCGGAGACGAACACGAAGCGGTAGGTGCCCGAGCTGGCGATGGTGGTGCTGGCCGTGGCCCAGTTGGTGGAGCCGGAACTGCTGGTGCCGGTGGCGTCGAGCACCGTGGTGGTGGCGCCGGTGGCGGTGTTGAGGATGTAGCCGTAGACGTCGTAGGCGTCGGAGCCGGCGTAGGCGCGCCAGTCGAAGTAGATCTTGTCGCCGGCGCTGGCGGTGAAGGCGTCGCTGTACACCGCCGGGCCGTGGACCACGTCGAAACCGGTGGCGGTGGTCATGCCCGAGCTGAGCAGGCTCAGGGAGTGGGTGCCTTCGCTGTACTGGGTGGTGCTGACGGTGGTGCTGAAGCTGCCGGGGCTCGTCGGATAGACGTCGTCGTTGCCGGCGTTGGCGGGGTAGGTGTTGTCGTTGGGCGAGACGAAGCCGGCGATGCTGGTGGCGCCGAGGTTGACGACCTGGTTGAGCGCCGTCCAGCCGGTCAGGGTGCCGGATTCGAAGCCGGAGTTGGTGAAGGTGGAGACGAAGTTGATCTTCAACGCCTTGCCGGCGGTGCCGTCTTCGGTGGCGTCGACGGTGCCGATGATGTCGCGGCCGCTGCCGTTGCCGAGGTACACCGAGCTGCCCGACACCGAGATGGCGCCGGCGGCATTGACGTTGGCGGCACTGGTGAGGGACAGGATGTCGGTGCTCTGGCCGTTGGTGAGGCTGAAGCGGACGTACTGGCCGTCGTAGGAGCTGCCGCCGGTGATGCTGATGGTGTTGTCGACGATCACCGCGCCGCTGCCCTCGACGTAGGTGGTGTCGTCCACCGAGGTAACCGACGGGGTGCCGAGCAGGAACGGATCGACGGAATCGGCGAAGGCGAGGGCGCCGGTCTGGACGACACCGCGGGTGTATTCGAGCGTCCAGTCGCCGCCTTCCTGGCTGGCGCCGGTGGCGTTGGCGGAGGCGGCCACGTCGGCCTGGGTGACGCGGGCGATC
>SSSX01000422.1 GCA_015657735.1 Zoogloeaceae bacterium | reverse complement strand
GACCTGCAGTTCCATGATGCGCTGGGAGTTCTCGATCGACAGCTGGGCCAGACGCATGGCGGCTTCGAGGTTCTTCTTCTGGATTTCGTTGAGTTGCTGTTCTTGCTTCGTTGCCATATTCCGTTCCTCCATTGTGTTTGTACTTTAGGGCTTAGAGGCGCCGATCGGGGGTGCTTGAACTGTCGGCCGCGAACTCATGCCGAAAACAATAGCACACGCGATCGTGGCGCAAAGTGACGTGGCGCAAAAAATCGGTTGGCGAATCGAGTAATGTTGCACTGCAGCAACAGTCCCGCCGATCGATCGGTCATGTGCCGTCCGACAGCCCGGCGCGGGCTTCTTCGGCCGAGTCGAAAATTCTCGACGGGAGATGCCGGGCGCTGAGTGCCTCGCCCAGCCGCGCCTTCAGGAAGGTGTTGGTGGCGTAGCGGGTGACGCGGCTGTAGCAGGTTTCCATCAGGCCGCCGATCATGTTGGCGTAGGGCTCGATGAGCGCGTCGCGGATGTCGAAGCCGTGGTAATTGACGATGACCGGCACCTTGCGGCCGAGGGGCAGCAGGATGCCTTCGACGATGCGGCGGATGCGTTCGATGTCGGTGGCTTCGTGCAGCGCCATGCTTTCGAAATCGACGAAGAAGATGTTTTGCGCGGCGTCGTACTGGAAGCGGGATTCGAGCGGCACGGCGATGATCCGGGCGCGCAGTTCCATCGCTTCGTCGCGGAAGATGCGCGTGTCCATCGTGCGCGGTGTGCCGCGGATGACGGGCCGGAAATCCATCTGGGCGAGGATGTCGCGCTCGATGTCGATGCCCGGTGCGACTTCGACGAGTTCGACGCCGTCGGCGGTCAGCTCGAAGACGCAGCGCTCGGTGACGTAGAGCACCGGCTGCCTGCGGCGCAGGGCTTCCTGGCCGCTGAAGGTGCGGTGTTCGACTTCCTGCACGAACTTCTTGGCGCGGCCTTCGGCGAGTATTTTCAGGCGGCCGTTCTTCAGCGCCACTTCGAGTCCGCCGGCGGTGAAAGTGCCGACGAAAACGACCTTCTTGGCGTTCTGGCTGATGTTGATGAAGCCGCCGGCGCCGGTGAGCTTGGGGCCGAATTTGGAGACGTTGAGATTGCCCTGGGCGTCGGCCTGGGCGAGGCCGAGGAAGGCGATGTCGAGTCCGCCGCCGTCGTAGAAGTCGAACTGGCTGGGCTGGTCGATGATCGCGGCGGTGTTCACCGCGGCGCCGAAGTTGAGCCCGCCCTGCGGGATGCCGCCGATCACGCCGGGTTCGGCGGTGAGGGTCATCAGGTCGAGGATGCGTTCTTCGGTGGCGACGGCGGCGACGCCTTCGGGCATGCCGATGCCGAGGTTCACCACCGCGTTGGGCGTCAGCTCCATCGCCGCGCGGCGGGCGATGATCTTGCGCTCGCTCATTTCCATCGGTTCGAGCGAGGTGACCGGCACCCGGATCTCGCCGGAGAAGGCCGGGCTGTATTGCTCGAGGAAGGTCTGCATGTGCCACTCGGGGCGTTCGGCGACGACGATGCAGTCGACGAGGATGCCGGGAATCTTGACCTGCCGCGGGTTGAGGGAGCCGGATTCGGCGATTCGCTCGACCTGGGCGATGACGATGCCGCCGCTGTTGCGGGCCGCCATGGCGATGGCCTGGGCTTCGAGGGTCAGGGCTTCCTTCTCCATCGTGATGTTGCCGTCCTGGTCGGCGGTGGTGCCGCGGATGATGCCGACGTGGATCGGGAAGGCTTTGTAGAACAGGTATTCCTCGCCGTCGATCTCCATGACGCGGACGAGGTCGGCGGTGGTGCGGCTATTGACCTTGCCGCCGCCGTGGCGCGGGTCGACGAAGGTGCCGAGGCCGACGCGGGTGAGGGTGCCGGGCTTGCCGGCGGCGATGTCGCGGTAGAGGTGGGTGATCACGCCCTGGGGCAGGTTGTAGCCTTCGATGCGGTTGGCGACGGCCAGTTCCTGCAGGCGTGGGACGAGGCCCCAGTGGCCGCCGATGACGCGGGCGACGAGACCGTCGTGGCCGAGGTGGTTGAGGCCCTTGTCCTTGCCGTCGCCCTGGCCGGCGCCGTAGACGAGGGTCAGTCCTTCCGGCTGGCCGTGGCCCTGCGGATCCTGCTCGCCGCTTTCGAGAAAACGCTTTTCGAGGGCGATGGCGATGTTCTCGGGGAAACCGATACCGACGAAGCCGGTGGTGGCGATGGTGTCGCCGGAACTGATCAGCTTGACGGCGTCGGCGGCGCTCACCACCTTGCCGGTGTTGCGCCCCTGGGGACGCACGGGTCTTTGCCTGTTCTGGTTCATGTCTCTCCTCCTGTGGCCTGCGGCGCGAATGCCGAACGATAGCAAATGGAGGCGCCCCGGCGGTGAGGACGGCGCGTGCCGGCGGCGCAAACGAGAGAAGGCCGGGCTGCCCGGCCTTCGCGATGCCGTGAGCGGGCCGGCGCTTAGCCGGCGGCGTCCTTCTTCTTCAGGCGGTAGTTGAGCTGCGGGCGGGTGATGCGCAGCAGGCGCGCGGCGCCGGCGAGGTTGCCGCGGGATTCCTTGACCGCGTGCTGGATCAGCGCTTCTTCGAGCTGGTCGAGGCCGACGCCGGCCTCGACGATGCGCAGGCACAGGTTTTCCATGACGCATTCGGCGTCGGTCAGGCTGCCGTTGTCGTCGATGATGTGCTGCACGCTGCCGAAATCCTGGGGTTCGGTGAACAGGTGCTCGATCTCGATCCAGTCGTTCTGCGGCGCGAGGATCACGCCGCGCTCGATGATGTTCTCGAGTTCGCGGATGTTGCCGGGCCAGGCGTAGTTCTTGAGGGCGCGCAGGGCCTTGTCGGTGATCCCGGCGACGCGTTTGTCGTGGAGGGCGCCGAAGCGCTGCAGCATGGCTTCGACCAGCGGCTGGATGTCGGCGACGCGCTCGCGCAGCGGCGGAATCTTCACCGGATAGACGTTGAGGCGGTAGTACAGGTCGCCGCGGAAACGTCCGGCCTTGACGGCGGCCTGCAGATCGACGTTGGTGGCGGCGACCAGCCGCACGTTGATCTTGCGCACACGCTCGTCGCCGAGGCGTTCGATCTCGCCCTCCTGCAGCACGCGCAGCAGCTTGGCCTGGGCGGCGAGGGGCATCTCGCCGATCTCGTCGAGGAACAGCGTGCCGCCGTCGGCGCGCTCGAACTTGCCGGCGCGCGAGGCGTGGGCGCCGGTGAAGGCGCCTTTTTCGACGCCGAAGAGTTCGGACTCGATCAGCTCATGGGGCAGGGCGGCGCAGTTGACGGCCACGAAGGGCGCGGCGGCGCGGCGGCTGGTGTCGTGCAGCGCGCGCGCGAAGCGCTCCTTGCCGACGCCGGTCTCGCCGAGCAGCAGGACGGTGACGTGGGTGGCCGCGGCCTTTTCGATCAGGGTGTAGGCGTGGCGGAAGCCGGCCGACGAGCCGATCAGGTTCTGCGGTTGCTGGCTGCGGTCGAGCGAGGCGCGCAGCGCGTCGACCTGGCCGCGCAGTTCGAGCATGTGGCTGAGGATGGAGTCGGCCTCGTAGTAGGGGGTGTGTTCGGCGGCGTCGGGCCATTCCTCGACGGGCTTGCCGACGATGCGGCACTGGTTGTGGCCGGTGGCGGCGCACTCGGTTTCCTTGAAGAGCACGAAGCGTCCCATGAAGGCGGAGGTGTAGCCGGAGGCGTAGCCGAGTTGCATCCAGCAGACGGGTTGGTCGGTGTGGCCGTATTCACCCACGTGGACCTCGGCCTCGTAGGAGTTGTCCCAGAGGAACTCGCCGTAGAACCTGCCGGCCTCGACGTCCATCTCGAGACTGACCGG
>SSSX01000421.1 GCA_015657735.1 Zoogloeaceae bacterium | reverse complement strand
CGCTGCAGCGCCGGGTCCGACGCACTGGGCTTGATCACGCTGCCGTTCGGCGCAAGATTGCCCTTCAGCACGGCCAGCGCCTCGGTGGCCACCGGCTTGTCGAGCGGGCGGATGATGTCGTCGTTGTCTACCCGCGCGTGGCGGATATTCTCGCCCAGGGTGGCGCCGGTCACGGTCATGCAGTCCAGTTCCAGCAGGTCGGCCATGCGGGTGAGCATCGCCGGCAGGCCGCCGGCGTCGGCGAATTCCGGCATCAGGTACTGTCCGGAAGGCTGCACGTTGGCCAGCACCGGCACCTGCCGCCCGATGGCGTCGAAATCTTCCAGCGTGAAACTGGCGCCGGCACGGCGGGCCAGCGCGATCAGGTGGATGGCGGCATTGGTCGAACCGCCCAGCGCGAGGCAGGCCTTCGCCGCATTGCGGAACGAGGCGTCGCAAAGGATGTCGCCGGGCTTGATGTCGTCCCACACCATCTGGACGATGCGGCGCCCGGCCGCGGCGGCCATCTGGTGCCCGCGGGAATCCATGGCCGGCACCGACGAATTGCCGGCCAGCGACAGGCCGAGCACCTCGGCCAGCGCCGTCATCGTCGACGCGGTGCCCATGACGTTGCAGGTGCCGGGCGAACTCCACAATTTCTGCTCGACGGTTTGCCATTCCTGCAGCGACAGCTTGCCGGCCAGCAGTTCGGGCGCCCAGCGGAAGCCGCCGGTGCCGCTCCCGAAGCGCTCGCCGCGGAAGGTCGCGCCCATGGTGAAGCCGGCCGGGGAAAAGATGGTCGGAATGTTCATGCTGATGGCGCCCATCAGCAGGCCCGGCGTGGTCTTGTCGCAGCCGCCGAGCAGGATGGCGCCGTCGATGGGGTGGCAGCGCAGCAGCTCCTCGGTCTCCATCGCCAGAAAGTTGCGGTAGAGCATGGTCGACGGTTTGACATAGCCCTCGCCGAGCGACATCGCCGGCAATTCGACCGGAAAACCGCCGGCCTGCCACACCCCGCGCTTGACGGCCTCGGCCCGGTCCTTGAGGTGGGCGTGGCAGGGGTTCATGTCGCTCCAGGTATTGATGATGCCGATCACCGGCCGCCCCTCGACCTCCTCCCGGCTGAACCCCGCCTGCAGGATATGAGCGGTATGCTCGGTGGACCTGGGGCCGCCGCCGAACCAGCGACGGCTGCGCAACTGCTCAACTTCTTTTTTTGACATTGCTGTTCGCCTTCTGTGTGTTGTGTGGCCGGCTCCCCGCCGGCCCACGAATCACTGCACAGGCTTGGCCAGGCCGAGTTCCTTCATCGGGTACTTGCGGTAGGTCGCCATGTGTCGGCCAACCAGGCCGACGACGCGCGGCAGGCCCCACTCGAAGGTACGGTGGCCGACGCTCTTCTGCTCCTTGGGATCGAGATACAGGTTGTACACCCACGGCGACAGGCCGGTCGATACCAGTGTGGATTCGTCAATATTCGATCCCGGCACGGGCGTCTGGAATACCTTGAAGTGGATCTTGAACTCCTCCCAGCGGATCGCGGTCAGGCTCCGCTCGCTATACATGAACACCGCTTCGCGGTTGCTCCGGCCGTTATCGGCGAGCAGGAAAGAGGTCTGGTCGACGCCGTCGATGTAGCGGTCGTCGGGCAGTTTGCCGCCGCCCAGGAGAACGCTGGTATTGAAGAGATCCAGCAGGTCGAACAGGCCATCGCTCTCGCGGCCGCCCTTGATCATCCCCGGCCAGTAGGCGATCCCCGGGACGCGAACACCCCCCTCCCAGGTCGTGCCCTTGCCGCCGCGCCAGGGCTGGAAGCCGCCATCCGACCCCGCATCCTCGTTGGCCCCGTTGTCGGAGGTGAAGAACACCAGCGTGTTGTCGGCGACACCCTCGTCCTTCAGCTTCTTCATCAGACGCTCGACGATTGCGTCGACTTCGATGACGGCATCCTTGTACGGGTTGGCCGCCGGGCTCTTGCCCTTGAAATCCTTGGCCGAGAAATTGTCGTTGTGCACGCGAGAGAACGAATGCACGAGGTAAAACGGTTTCCTGGCCTTGGCCGCGCGGTGGATGAAATCCTCGGAATAGGCGGCGAACTGCTGGTCGATCTCGGCCACCTTCTCAAGACTGTCCAGTTCCGTTGCGACCGTGGCCTTTTCGCCCTTGCGTGCTGCCATCACCGCCGGGTGGCTCAGTTGGCGCAGTGCCGCCATGCGCTCGGCGTTGAAGATGAGTTCCGGGTAGCGGCGTTCATCCAGGGCCTGGGTGTACTCGGCGAGCGCGCTGAAGATGCCGAAATATTCGTCGTAGCCCACCTGCTGCGGCTGGTCGCTTTCGGCCTCGCCAAGATGCCACTTGCCGGACAAAGCGGTCATGTACCCGGCCTCGCCGAGCAGTGCAGCGGCGGTTTTTTCGTTGGCCCAGGGGCTGACCAGCACCCGCTCGCCGGTCAGGGTCGGGCGGGTCAGACCGGTACGGGCCGGCAGTCGCCCGGTCATCAGTGCCGCACGGGTCGGCGTGCAGGTCGGCTGGGCGTAGGTGGAGGTCAGCTTCAGGCCTTCGCGGGCAATGCGGTCGATGGCCGGGGTCGGCGCACCGATCGCCGTTCCACCGCCGAAAGCGCCGGGATCGCCCCAGCCCATGTCATCGACCAGCAATATCAGAATATTCGGCTTGCGGCCGGTGCGGGCTTCCAGCGCCTTCAGGCGCTTGACCACACTGGCCTGCTGATCGGCATTCGGGCGGGCGGGTTCGAATGTTTCGGAAACCGCCCGTGCGGCGATGAACGGGTCCTGCGCATGGGCGGCACCGCCGAGGCCCAGGCCAAGCGCGAGTGCGGCTGCGAATAGCTGGAATCGCATCATTTATCCTTCAAGAAGTGACATAAAAAGCCACCCGTGGCGGCGAGGCGCACGAGCAGCGGTGCCGGCGTCCAGAAATCGCGATCGCCCCGCGCCTGCGTGGCGAAGCGCTCCATCGTAGCCAGCAGCGTGCCGATGCCGATCGTGTCGGCGTAATACATCGGTCCGCCCCGGAAACGCGGAAAACCATAGCCGGCGACGTACACCGTGTCGATGTCGCCGGGCCCCAGGGCAGGGTCGTTGTCGAGAATGCGCGCGCCTTCGTTGATGAGCGCGAAGACCAGCCGGTTCACGATCTCGTCGTCGCTCACTTCGCGCTGGACGGCGCCGGTTTCGGCGCGGTGGCTCCGGATCAGCGTGTCGACGGCGCTATCCGCGTGGGAGGTGCTGCCGTGCCGCTCGTAGCGGTACCAGCCGGCGCCCGACTTGCGGCCGAAGCGGCCCAGTTCGCACAGCTTGTCGGCAATGCGTGAATAGCGCAGCTGCGGCTGCTCGATGTAGTGGCGGCGGCGGATCGCCCAGTGCAGATCGTTGCCGACCATGTCCATCATGCGGAACGGGCCCATGGCCATGCCCCACGCTTCGAGCACCGAGTCGATGCGCTCGACGGAGCAGCCTTCGTCGACCAGAAACAGTGCCTGGCGCCAGTATTGGTCCAGCAGGCGGTTGCCGATCAGCCCGCTGGCCGCCTGGGAAACGACCACCAGCTTGTCGAGCGCCTGGCCCAGTCTGACCACCGAATTGAGCACGCCGTCGGCGGTGCGCTGTCCGCGCACGACCTGGAGCAAAGGCATCTTGTGGGCCGGGCTGACGAAATGCAGCCCGATGACATCCGCCGGACGATGGGTGAAGGCGGCGATGGCGTCGACATCGAGCGTCGAGGTGCTGGTGGCCAGCATGGCGCCCGGCTTGAGCACCTGGTCGAGCTTGCGGAACACCGCCTCCTTGGTGCCGATTTCCTCGAACACCGCCTCGATGGCCAGATCGGCGTCACGCACATCGTCGTAGTCGAGGGTCGCCCCGATCAGGCCGATCCTGCGCCGGCATTCGGCTTCGCTCAGGTTTCCGCTGCGCAGGTTGTTCTCGTAGCGCTCGCGGATCAGCGCCAGGGCGTTGTCGAGGGCCGACTGCTGCCGGTCGAGCAGGGTGACGTGAATCCCGCGGTCGGCAAAGGCCATCGCAATGCCGCTGCCGATGATCCCGGCACCGACGATCGCAATGCCGCGCAGTTCGCGCACCGGGGCATCGGCCGGCAGGTCCGGCAGATACGCCGCCCGCTCCTCGCAGCCTTGCGCGTAGCACAGCGCTGCGGCGGCCGACTCCCCGTGCGGGTCGCATTGAAGCTCACTCATGCATAACTCCCATCAATACCTGCCCGCCGGGTCGAGGGACGACGTCCGCCCCTCGCTTGCTGATGACCGGAAATGAAGCATCGGGCGCCCCCGCCGCAGGACCGGAGCGCCCCACGGCTTATTGCCCTTCCCGGCGCAAGGCGTCCGGCTGGAAGTCGGCCAGCTTGCCCTTCTGGTTGAACAGCAGCGTGCCCTTGCGGTCGTTGTCCAGACCTTCCATGAAGTACGCGCCGTTGTTCAGGTCGTGGTAGGCACTGAAGCGCGACGAGGCGGCCTGGACGTCGTAATACTGGACGGTGCCGTGCATCGCGACCCGCCACAGATCGCCACGGGTGTCGTAGGCATCCACCCAGACGATGTTCCAGCTGTCCTCGTCGAGCAGGAAGACACGCTTGCTGAAGCTGTGACGCTGGCCCGGCTTGAGCGTTGCCTCGACGACCCAGACGCGATGCAGTTCATAGCGCACCAGGTCAGGATTGACGTGATTCTTGGTCAGGATCTCGTCGAACTTGTGGCTCTTCTCGGCGATCTTGTAATCGTTGTAGGGAATGTACATCTCCTTCTTGCCGACCAGCTTCCAGTCGTAGCGGTCCGGCGCGCCGTTGTAGGCGTCGAACTGGTCGTGGAAACGCAGGCCTTCGCTGCCATCGGCAACGCCGTCGTAGGCAACGTCGGGCGCCCGTTTGACGCGGCGTTGGCCGGTGTTGTACTGCCATGCCGAACGGGCTTCCTTGGACTGCTCGACCGGCTCGTGGACCAGAAGCACCGTGCCGGTCAGGCTGGCCGGTTCCAGAATGCGCGACTTGTAGAACAGCAGGCGGTTTTCCTGCGGCTTGTCCATGTTCTGGTTGAAGATGCGCTGCTCTTCCGTGACGGTCAGGTAGTACTGGCCGTTCGGACGAACGGGAGCGGCAACCGTCTGGCGGGTAAAGCCACCGCCCAGGTAGCGCAGGTTGTGGTTCCAGATCGCTTCCAGGCCGTTCTTGGGGATCGGGAAGGGCGTCGTCGAATTGACGCGCTTGCTCAGGCCGAAACCGTCGAGCTCGATCTGCGTGGCTTCCTTCTTGACCGTCTCGGCGACGTCGCGGGGAACGGCCGCAGTACGGCGCGTCTCGTACACCGGCATTTTGAAGGTCGGGTACTTCTGGAACATGGCCAGCGCGCCGGCCGGCAAATGATCCTTGTACTGGTTGACGTTGGCCGCGGTGATGGTGAACTTGGGCTTGTCCCCGGCGAACGGGTCGCAGTATTCGATGCCCGGCTTGAAGCAGGCCGGCGGAGTGGTCAGGCCACCCGTGTATTTCGGGATCGTGCCGTCCTTGTTGCCGGCGACTTCGCCGCCCAGCGGCGTGAGATCCTTGCCGAGTCGGGCCACTTCTTCGTTGGTCAGCTTGGCGTAGGCGGGAATCGTCACCAGGCCGGCCAGCACGGCCGCGCCGATGCGGTTTCTATGCAGCTTGATCATTGTTTGCTCCTCGAGGATCAGAATTTGTAGATATAGGCGACGCCGAGATTGTCGTGGTCCCGGGTCTGGTTCCATTTGCCGGTGTAGGCCGTGTAGTTCGTGTTGATCAAATGCCGCTTGTTGAGATTGAATTCCGCACCAAGACCAATAACCTTGCGCTCTTCCTGGAACTGCCCATCGAGCGAGACGCCCTGCACGTCATGTGCGAAGAACAGGGTCGGCTTGGCCTCCCAGCCGGAGCCGAAAATCCCCGAATAGGTCAGCTGACCGCGCAAGCGGTAGCCCCACGAGAAAGGGGTGACGAAACCGTCGTTCTGGCACCAGTGTCCGGCAGCGACGTCGGCGCAGGCGGTGGTGATCGTACCGCCGGCATCGTTCGCGGCCGGCCCGCCGCGGCCGAAGCGCGGGTTGCCCGCCTTCTTGTAGTCGGGGACGTTGTTCCACTCGAAACCGATCTCGCCCAGCACCACCATCTGATTCGCGCCGACATACCGGGCGAGGCTATCGAAGGTCTTCAGGCCGTTCAGCGTGAATTGGGTCTTGTCGAAGCGCTCATAGAGATTGAACGCGACGATCTGGCCGACCTGTCCGGCGAACTGCTGCTGGAACTTCGTCCGCAACGGCCCTGGCGTACCCAGCGAGTTCTTCATGTCCTCGTCGTAGTAATTGACGGGGACGCCCTGGTGGTAGCTCAGTTCGGTGCCGACCGACCAGCCCATGACGTTGGTGGCCGCCGACGCGCCGAACACGTGGATGTTGTCAAGGTAGTCGAATTGCATCGTCGCCGGCGTCACGCCGGGCACGCCGGCATTGCCGGCCAGCGATACGAAGCCGGAACCGCCGACAACGCCACGTGCGCTCACGGCCGGCAACGCCGCCGAAACATTCATCGCGTAAAGGCCGATCTCGGTATCGATAGCCTCGACGGGGAAGCGCATCGCCAAGCCCCAGGCCCCCGCCTTGTTCGGTTCCTTGCCGCGGGTCTGGTAAATCGAGGCGATCGGCCCCTGCATCGTCGTGAGGTTGGCGCCCGCGCCCAGACCCTGCGCCTCGAGCACATTGCAACGCCCGGGCTTCGGCCCGATCGTCGAATGGCTGGTGTTCCAGAATGTGCCGCAGTAATCCACCGCGCTCGGTTCCCACATCAACTGGTAGAAACCTTCGACCGAAACCCCATGCGGCAAGGTGGTGCTGCCCTGCAGGGCGAGCGTCGGCAGCAGCGCCTCCTTGATCTCCGATCCGGCGCGCCGGGCGGCCGGCACATCGATTGCGTTATGGAGATTGAGACCGCGGATGAACAGCCCCTCGCCCCAGTTGACGACCTGGCGACCGAAGCGCACCTGCGATGCGGCGTCGCCGACATCGAAATTCTGCGACACATAGGCGTCCAGCACCGAGGCCCCGGCGAAACGCGACAAGGCCGGTGCGCCCGCATCCGACAGCGGCGCATCGGTGCGCTGCGCCGGATTCGATGCGGCCCGGGTTCCTCCCCAGGCGGCCATGTTGCCCCACGGCACGTCGCCATTTTTCAGCGCCTGGTCATACCAGCCCTTGGCACTGAATACGATCGCGGTGTCATCCCGCTTCAGATTCAGCTCGGTCAAAAGCTTATAGACCTGGGAGTACATGTCCCCCTTCTGGTAGTTCAGGTTGCCGACCTTCTTGCCGTTGCCGGTAGCCGGATAGCTCGACGGACTACCGCCGACCATGCCGGAGCTCGCTGCGCTACTTGGCACCAGATCATTGTCCGGGTTGGCCATTCGCCACGACGCGCCGACGGAGAGGGAGTTCGTCCAGCTGCCCTTCCAACCGCTTTCCGTTTCGAACTGAATGGCCGATGCCCCGCCTGCAAAGCAGGCCATGACAGCTGCCGCAACGGCCTTCTGGTGCCATTTCCTCTCTACCTTTCTCATCTCCAGCCTCCTTTGGCGTTTTCGTCTATCAATGTTTTGGTCGTCACGCAGGCTCTTCGGCCCACGCTTGCTTCAAGCCCGGTGCTCGATCGCCGGTGCCGGGCGAACCAGCCACGCGGCCAGGGCCGGCAGCAGGAAAATGGCGCCGATCATGTTTACAAGGAACATGAAGGCCAGCAGGATTCCCATGTCGGCCTGGAATTTCAGCGCCGAGAAAGTCCAGGTAACAACCGAGATGGTCATCGTCACTGCGGTGAAAACCGAGGCGGTCCCCCGCTGCTTGAGCGCGATCACGTAGGCGTCCTTCAGGGAGCGTCCGCGTTCCTGCATCTCGTGCTTCATCCGTTCGAACAGATAGATGCCGTAATCGACGCCCACACCCACACCCAAGGCGACGACCGGCAGCGTATTGACCTTGACCCCGATCCCGAGCGTGGCCATTACCGCGTTGCACAGCACCGTGACGATGCCCAGCGGAATGACGATGCACAGCGTGATCGCGACCGAACGGAAGGTCAGCAGGCACAGCCCGGCAACCGACGCGAACAGCGCCAGGTTGACCCACTTGTCGGCCGCCGCGACGGCTTCGTTGGTTGCCGCCATCACCCCGACGTTGCCCAGCGCGAGCTTGAACTTGACGTCGTCGGACGGATTCGCAGCCTGGAAATCCTTGACCTGATCGACGATGCCGGCGATG
>SSSX01000420.1 GCA_015657735.1 Zoogloeaceae bacterium | reverse complement strand
GATCCAGGCCAAGGTGATGATGCTG
The DNA here is from genome assembly GCA_015657735.1 of Zoogloeaceae bacterium. Lineage (GTDB taxonomy): Bacteria > Pseudomonadota > Gammaproteobacteria > Burkholderiales > Rhodocyclaceae > Zoogloea. The sequence continues at coordinate 1,641 of SSSX01000420.1, read as the reverse complement.
ATGCCGATCATGTTCACCTTCATGTTCCTGTGGTTCCCGGCCGGTCTGGTGCTCTACTGGGTGGTGAACAACTCCCTGTCGATCGCCCAGCAATGGCAGATCAACCGGATGATCGCTGCCGGTGGCAAACCCGCCGAGTGACCCCATCGCCGCGATTGCCACCGCGCCCGGGCGGGGTGGCATCGGCGTGGTCCGGGTCTCCGGGCCGAATCTGTCCGGCCTTGCCGCCACCCTCGGCGGCAAGGCACCCGAGGCCCGCGCGGCGCGCTTCGCCCGCTTCCGCGACGGCAGCGGCCAGCTGCTCGACGAAGGCCTGCTCCTCTACTTCCCGGCGCCCCATTCCTTCACCGGCGAAGACGTCATCGAACTGCAGGGCCACGGCGGCCCGGTGGTCATGCAGATGCTGCTGGCACGCTGCCTCGAACTCGGCGCCCGCCTCGCCGAGCCCGGCGAATTCACCCGCCGCGCCTTCCTCAACGGCAAGCTCGACCTGGCCCAGGCCGAAAGCGTCGCCGACCTCATCGAAGCATCCACCGCCGCCGCCGCCCGCTCGGCCGTCCGCTCGCTGAGCGGCAGCTTCTCGCAGGAAGTCCACGGCCTCGTCGACCGCCTGATCGACCTGCGCATGCTGGTCGAAGCGACCCTCGACTTTCCCGACGAAGACGTGGACTTCCTCGTCGAAGCCCGCGCCTTCGAACGCATCGACGCCATCGCCGCCGAGCTCGCCGCGATCCTCGAGCGCGCCCGACAGGGCAGCCTGCTGCGCAGCGGCCTGCACGTGGTCCTCGTCGGCCAGCCCAACGTCGGCAAATCCAGCCTGCTCAACCGCCTCGCCGGCGAGGAGCGCGCCATCGTCACCGACATCGCCGGCACCACCCGCGACGCGCTGCGCGAGACGATCCAGATCGAAGGCATCCCGCTCCACATCACCGACACCGCCGGCCTGCGCGACACCAGCGACGAAGTCGAGAAAATCGGCATCGCCCGCACCTGGCAGGAGATCGCGCGCGCCGATGTGGTCGTGCGCCTGGTGGACGTGCGCGCCGGACTCACCGCCGCCGACGCGGCGATCGACGCCCGCCTGCCCGCCGGCGTCGAACGGGTCACCGTCTTCAACAAGGTCGACCTCGCCGGCCGCGTGCCGGAACGCATCGAATCCGCCGGCGCCGTCAGCCTCTACCTCTCCGCCAAGGCCGGCCACGGCATCGACCTGCTGCGCGCCGAACTCCTGCGCGTAGCCGGCTGGCACCGCCACGGCGAGGACGTGATCCTCGCCCGCGAACGCCACCTCATCGCGCTGCGCCTGGCCCTCGACCACATCCACGCCGCCCTCGCCCACCGCCACGCCCTCGAACTGATGGCCGAAGAGCTCCGCCTCGCCCAGGAAGCCGTCAACGAGATCACCGGCGAGTTCACCCCCGACGATCTGCTGGGGGTGATCTTTTCGCGCTTCTGCATCGGAAAATAGCGGCGGAGCGGTGACAGTCACGGACCCGGCCCGCCCGCCTTGGGCGACAATCGGGGTTTTCAACCGGAGGCTGCCGCGATGACCTGGAACCCCGACCGCTACCTGCAATTCGCCGACGAACGTCTGCGGCCGGCCGTCGATCTGCTCGGCCGCATTCCGCTCGACGCCCCCGG
>SSSX01000419.1 GCA_015657735.1 Zoogloeaceae bacterium | reverse complement strand
GCGTCATGCCGCCCGTCATCCATTTTTCCGATCCCGCGCCCGAACCCGTCGAAGACCGTCCGGCGGTCAGCCGGGCCATCGGCGTGCCGCCGCTGCGCCTGACGTCCGAACGCTACGCCGCCGACGACGGCGCACTGTCGATTGGCGACTGGGCCTGCGAGCCCGGCGCCTGGCGCATCGCCTTCCACCCCGGGCGCCACGAATTCTTCCAGGTCGTCCGCGGCCGCCTGCGCATCGTCGATACCGCCGGCAACGCCCGCGAGTTCGGTCCCGGCGACGCCGGCATCATCCCGGCCGGCTTCATCGGCACCTTCGAAGTCATCGAGCGCGTCGAAAAGCGCTATGTGATGCTCGACCGCGGCTGACCTTCAGAGCGTTTCCAGCCACGCCGCCAGCGCCGCGGCGGCGGCCGGCCACGGACGGTCGAGCATCAGCATGTGGCCGCATTCGGGCACCGTCACGCTCTGCGCCCGCCAGGCCAGCGCGGTGAAGAACAGCATCGACGGCGGAAACACCGCGTCCGCCGCGCCGCTCATCACCAGCGCCGGCAGCGCCGGCCGGCGGCCCGCGCGCAGGAAGGGCAGGGCGACCATCTCGGCCACCGCGCGGTCCGACTCCGGCTCCATCATCGGCAGGAATTCCACCAGCTCGGTGTGGGGAAACTGCGGCGAGAAATAGATGCCCGCCATTACCCGGAAGGTTTCCTCGGTCGGGCGGCCCGACACCGCATTGGGCAGCTCGCGGAAAAACTCCGGCCGGGTCAGCGCCAGCCGGCTCGCCGAACCCCCGGTGCCCGACGGCGGCACCGGCGCCAGCAGCGCCACGCCGGCCGCCCGGCCGTGGGTCAGGTAGCGCTCCACCACCTGCGTGCCCATCGAATGGCCGACCAGCACCGGCAGCGCCGGCAGGCTCTCCACCGCGTCGGCGAGGTCGCCGGCGTAGTCGTCCAGCCCGAAGCCGTCGAGCTGCGCGCGGCCCTCGCTGCTCCCGTGGCCGGACAGGTCGACGGCGTAGCAGTCGTAGCCGCGCTCGTTGAAGAAAGGGATGAAGTGCCGCTGCCAGCAGCGCGAATTGGTGTAGCCGCCGTGGACGAACAGCAGCGGCGCCCGGCCCGACGGCGCAGGGGCGAGGTGGCGATGGACGGTGATCTGGCGCGGTGGCATGGGCTGACCGGGGCTTCCGTTGAAATGGGGTACGGCCGCGATTCTCGCATGCCGGGGCCGGCGTGCCGACGATCGGCTAGAATCGGTGGCCCCGATCCCGACAACGCCAGGAGACCGCCATGAGCGTCCACATCATCGCCCGCTTCAACGCCAAGCCCGACTCCATCGACGCGCTGCGCAAGCAGCTGCTCGCCATGCTCGAGCCGACCCGCCAGGAAGCCGGCTGCATCCGCTACGACCTGCTCAACAACATCGCCGAGCCGACCGACTTCACCTTCGTCGAGGAATGGGCCAGTCAGGCCGCCATCGACGCCCACATGCAGACGCCGCACCTGCAGGCCCTGCTGGTCGATACCGCGCCGCTGATCACCGGTCCGGTCGATGTGCGCTGCCTGACCCAGTGCTGAAACGCTGAACCCGGCGGAGGCGGGCGGCAGCCGCACCGCCCCGCCGCCCCCAATCCCCCAATACCGCCCGCCCCATGAACGAGGCCACTCACGCCGACCCGCCCGCCGCCATCAAGGAAGACCGCCTGTGGTACGACAACGGCTGGACCGCCCGCGTCATCAAGAACGAAGACGACGACGGCTGGGCCGTCGCGATGATCAAGGACGGCGAAGCCGAACCGGCGCTGGTCGGCCCGTGGACGATGGGGCGCGACAAGAAGAATCCCAAACCCCTCGACGCCGCGGCCTTCCAGACCCTCGTCAAGACCGCCTCTGAAGTCCTGCGCCGTCACGAGCAGCACCTCCACGCGATGCTCCACAAGCGCATCACCATCAACACCGCCGCCGGCCCCGTCGAGGTGACCCTCGACATCGTTCCGGACGACTACGAACCCTACGCCATCCTGACCGCCATCGATCCCACCGGCGACGAACTGGCCCGCTCCCGCGTCGAACCCGGCTTCAAGCTCGACCGGGCGAGCGCGACGAGGTGGGCCGAAGGCGGATTCGGCGGGGCGGGTTGAGGGTTGGATCGTCGGCGCCGCCGCGCGAGTCTGGTCGCCGAACACCACGTCAGGGTGTTTTCGGTCGTTTCAATCCACGCCCGTCATTTCTGACGGGCGGATTCGCCCAGGGCGTCCGCAGCTACCCAACTGACATCAACCATCCTCTTCGTCGTCGTTCTCGAGCTCGACTGCAAACCCCAACAGTGCCGCCCGAAACTCATCCGAAGTCGCTGCCAGCAATCGCTTGGTCTCGATGCTGGTCTTGACGGAAGTGTTCAACCGGATGAGGTTCAGCGCGATATGGCGCACCAGCGCGAGGCGGCCTGCAGCGCTCCGCCAACGCCCGCCTGAGCCAGCAGGATCGAGTCGAGCAGCTTCGGGTGGTTGTCCTTCACGCACAGCACGTAGTCGGCGCCCCACTCACGGATCTCGCCGGCGATGGCCGTCTGGGTGCTCATCGC
>SSSX01000418.1 GCA_015657735.1 Zoogloeaceae bacterium | reverse complement strand
GGCCGCCGCGGTAGCGATCGCCGGCGCCGGGTGATCGCTGCGCGCCGCGCTGACCAGACGCTGCTGCTGCGGGACCGGCGTGGCGTCCGGGCGGGTCGGCGGTTTCGGCTGATGCGCCGGCTCGCGCGGCGCCGGACGCGGCGCCGGCGGTGGCGGTTCGATGCGCCGCGTCGCGGGTTTTTCCTCGGGAAGCGTTTCCTTCACCAGCCGGGCTTCGAGCAGGCGCGGCGGCTGCATCGGCGGTGTCTGCAGGCCGCTGCCGAAGCCGAGGGCCAGGCCATGCACGGCGACCGACGCACCGATGGCGACCAGCAGACCGCGCTCCGCCATCACCGCGCGCCCCGCAAGGCCGGCCGCCGGCCGCGCGGCTGGCACGGCTGGGCGGGAATGTCGGGAACGGAGATCGGGGCGCTTGCGGTCTTCAACTGGAGCTCGTCGTAGTAATCGGTGTGGCGAGGCCGACGCCTGGCCACATCGGGCAGGTCGGCGGACGCGTAATGTTGCGCTCAAGGCGCCGGGCGGCCTTGAGCGCGATCAGGATCGAGGATGCGGATCGTACCGAATTGTCGTCGATCGGTGGACGCGGAGCGGCTGGAACAGCCCCACGCGGCGATCGGCGCCTGCTGCAGTGCGACAATCCGGTTTTTTCCGACCTCCGAGAAAGTTCTCCGCCCATGGCCCGCGTGATCATCGACCTCCCCGACCGTTTCATGTTTTCGACCGAAGTCCCGATCTACATCGGTCACATCAATCACGGCCACCACCTCGACAACGCCGCGCTGCTGATGCTGGTGTCGGAAACCCGCGTGCGCTTCTTCCGCGCGCTCGACTACACCGAACTCGATGTCGAAGGCGCCGGCATCATCGTCGCCGATGCGGCGGTGCAGTACAAATCGGAAGCCTTCTACGGCGAGACCCTGGTTTTCGAGATGACGCCGGCGGAATTCAACAACTATGGCTGCGACCTGGTGTGGCGCGCCCGCGACAAGGTCAGCGGCCGCGAAGTGGCCCGCGGCAAGAACGGCATCGTGTTCTTCGACTATCAGGCCAAGCGTCCGGTCACCATCCCCGCCGCCTTCCGTGCCCGCCTCGCGGCGGCGAACTGAGCAGAGCGGCGGACCCGCCCCGCCAGCGGGTCGAAACCTGCGCTTACAGTCGCACGCAGACACCGCGCGCGACTCGTCCTACACTCGTTTCACTGACCGCGCAGGTCGATCTGCCGGCCCGCCGTCCCCACCACCGGGAGCGCACCATGCCCCTCCGCTCATCCCTTCGCCGCCTCCGGGCCGCCGCCATCGCCGGCACCGCCGCGCTGCTCGTGCCCGCGGCAGCCCAGGCCCAGCAGGTCTACCTCAACGCCCCGGTGCAGCTCTACGCCGGGCCGGACATGCGCTACCCGATCATCGCCACCCTCTACCCGGGTGTCGACATGGCGGTGATGGGCTGCCTCGACGGCTACCAGTGGTGCGACGTGATGCTCCCCGACGGCCAGCGCGGCTGGGTGCTCGCCTACAACCTGAGCTACCCGTGGATGGGCGACGTGCTGCCGGTGCCGCAGTACGGCGCGACGATCGGCATTCCGCTGATCAGCTTCATCGTCGGCGACTACTGGGGCCGCCACTACCGCCACCAGCCGTGGTACGACGACTACCGCTGGCGCCACCCGCCCCCGCCGCCGCCGCGGGTCGCGCCGATGCCCGCCCCGCCACCGTGGGGCGGCTGGCAGCAGCCCTGGCCGCCGCGGCGCGAGCGGGACGGCGCACCGCCGCCACGCTGGGAGGGGGAATCCGCGCCGCCGCCGCGCTGGGAGCGCAACCCGAACAACCCGCCAGCGCACGGCGACGAGCGCTGGAACGGCGCGCCGCCGCGGCGCGACTTCACCCCGCCACCGCGCCCCGAGCCCGGCCGCGGCACCACCGCGCCGGCACCCGCACCGCTGCCCAGTGCCGGGCCGGCCCCGCAGCCGCCGCCGCAGCCGCGCCCCGAGCAGGCCCGCCCCTTCCCGCCGCGGCCGGAGCGGATCGATGCGCCGCCGCCCGCCGGCGGATGGACGCCGCCGGCGCCCCAGCGTCAGGAGCGCCCGGCTCCGCCGCAGCGCGAGATCGCGCTGCCACCCCGTCAGGAACGGGAGCCGAACCGCAACGCGCCGAACCGGCCGGACGGCGATCGCCACGGTTTCCAGTAACGCCGGCCGGGCCGGCCGCCGCCGCGGCGTTCAGCCGCCACCGTGGCGGTGGCGGGCCAGGTGGCGCGGCGTCCACGACTGGGGGCTCTTCATCACGAAGTGGTAGCGCGCGCCGTGGTAGCTCGGGTCGAAGCCGTAGAAGTTGCGGTGCATGCGCGCCAGTTCCTCGTCGCGGTAGGCGGCCAGCGGCTTGATCGCCTCGTCGGCGGCGCGGCGGGCCTGTTTGGCGGCGAGGCGGTCGGCGTAGTCGGCGGCGGTGGCCAGCGCGATGGCGCGGCGGGCCACCTCGGCCTCGAAGGCCGGCCGGTCGGCGCCGAAGCAGGCATCGATGAGCCCGGCCTGCTGCGCCCGCGGGGCGCCCAGCGGCAGGCGCGCGGCCATGATCGCCGCGGCCGCCGCCGGCCCGACCCGCCGCGGCAGCAGGTAGGTCCAGTATTCCGAACCGTACAGATTGCCCATGTTCCTGTAGTGGGGATTGAGGATCACGCCTTCATACGCCCACACCTGGTCGGCGGCCAGCGCCAGGAAGCAGCCGCCGGCACCCGCGTTGCCGCGCAGCGCGGCGATGGTGAGCCGGTCGGTGGTCTGCAGGATCGCCAGACACACGTCGTTGATCGCGTTGATGTTGGCCCACGATTCGTCGGCCGCCGAGCCGCCGGCCAGTTGCGCGGCCTCGATGCGGTGGAGGTGAATACCGTTCGACCACACGTCGGCGCCGCCCTCCAGCACCAGCACGCGGGTCGGCCGGGCGCGGGCGACGGCGATGGCGGCGACGAGACGGCGGCACTGCGCGGTGGACATCGCGCCGTTGTAGAAATCGAAGCTCAGAAAGCCGACCGCGCCTTGCGCCGTTGCCAGCTCGCGGTAGCGCAGCTCGGCGCCGTCGTTGGCGCCGTCGTCGTTCCCGCGCAGCAGTGGCGCCGGGCGCTCGGGCAGCGCGGCGGTCTCGGCGGCGAAGGCGACGGTGGCCGGCAGCTTGAAATCGCCGCGTTTGACGTGGCCGATCCAGATCGCGCCGTCGCGGGTCGCGCGCAGCACGGCGCCGTCGCGCCGGGCGAGGAGCTGGCCCGCTGCCGCGCCCGGCTCGGCCGGCGCCGGGTGGGCGTCGAACAGGCGGCAGGGCACGCCGAACAGGCTGTCGGCGACGCCGGGAAAACCGTCGGCGGCACGGAGGCGACGCAGGATCGTCGCCGTGTCGTCAGCGGCCCAGTCGATGCGCCGCTCGGCCTGCCGCATCGCCGGCTGCAGGCGGCCGCGCACCGTCGGGTCGCCCGCCCGTGGCCGCCGCGGCTGCCAGCGCCCGGCCTGCCAGTCGTCGAAACGGGCCAGCGCGGCGAGCACCGCAGCCACCGCCGCGGTGCCGACCTCATGGCGGTAGAGGCTGGATTTGGTCGCCGCGCGCAGCGCAAAACCGGCGCTGGCCCACACCGGCCCGGCGTCCAGTTCGCCCTCGGCCTGCAGCACCGTGACGCCCCACTCCGCCTCGCCGCGCTGGATCGCCCAGTCGAGAGCCGACGGCCCGCGGTCGCCGACGATGCCGGGATGCACGATGAGGCACGGCAGGCGCGACCACACCGCCGCGGGAATCGCCCGCTTGAGGAACGGCGCCAGCAGCAGGTCGGGCCGGAACAGCGCGACGGCCTCGGCGGTGACCGCATCGGCGATGTCGAACTCCACCGACAGCGTGTGCCCGCGCACCGACAGCGCCTCGAACAGCCGCTGGGCGAGGCTGTTGAAGCTGTGGGTGAGGATCAGGATTTTCATCGGCGGCGGGTGGCGGCGTCAGGACGCACCGACCGCCTTGTCGATGGCGGGGAGAGTTCGGCACGACGGGACGATGCGCATGATCGTCCGCTCAGCAGATCCGCGGCAGTTGTTCCCCCGCCAGCCAGTCGACCATCCGCCGGCCGCCGAAGGCGGTTTTCATCTGCACGAAGCGGTGTGCGTCGGCGATGACTTCGCCGATGCGGGCGGCGCGGCGGCCGAGCGGGTGGCCACGCAGCGCGGCGACGAGGGCCTCGGCTTCGGCGGCCGGGCAGACGGCGATCAGCTTGCCCTCGTTGGCGATGTTGAGGGGGTCGAGGCCGAGGAATTCGCAGGCGGCGGCAACCTGCGGGTCGACCGGGATCGCCGCTTCGTCGAGAACGATGCCGACCGCCGATTGCTGAGCGATCTCGTTGAGGGTCGCGGCCAGGCCGCCGCGGGTCGGGTCGCGCAGCAGGCGCAGGCCGGGCGCGGCGGCAACGGCGACGGCGGCCAGCCCGTGCAGCGCGGCGGTGTCGGAGCGGATCGCCGCGTCGAAGGCGAGGTTTTCGCGCTGCGCCATGATCGCCATGCCGTGGTCGCCGACGGTGCCGGAGACGATCACCGCATCGCCCGGCCGCGCCGCGGCGCCGGACAGCTCGCAGCCGGCCGGCAGCGCGCCGACGCCGGTGGTGGCGATGAAGAGGCCGTCGCCCTTGCCCTTCTCGACGACCTTGGTGTCGCCGGTGACCACCGGCACGCCGGCCTCGCGCGCCGCGGCGGCCATGCTGGCGACGAGGCGGACCAGATCGGCGAGCGGAAAGCCCTCCTCGATGATGAAGGCGGCGGCCAGGTAGAGCGGCCGCGCGCCCATCACCGCCACGTCGTTGATGGTGCCGTGCACGGCGAGGCAGCCGATGTCGCCGCCGGGGAAGAACAGCGGCGACACCACGTGGGCGTCGGTGGCGACGACCAGCCGCTCGCCGGGCGCCGGGGCCGGCAGCACCGCACCGTCGTCGCCGCGGCGCAGCCATTCGTTGTCGAAGGCGCGGCCGAAGACGTCGGCGATCAGCTGGGCCATCGCGCGGCCGCCGCCGCCGTGGGACAGGTCGACGCTGCCGTGACGCAGGTCGAGGGGCCGGATGTAGGCTTTCTTCATGGCGCGGCGGTAAGCGGAATATCGCGGAAGCGGCCGTAGGTGTAGTGGGCGGCGCAGGCGCCTTCGGACGACACCATGCACGAACCCATCGGCGTTTCGGGGGTGCACACGGTGCCGAACAGCTTGCAGTCGACCGGCGAGCGGACCCCGCGCAGGATCGCGCCGCATTCGCACGACGGGTGGTCCGGCACCGGCCGGTAGTCGAGGCCGAAACGCGCCTCGGCGTCGAAGGCGGCGAAGGGCGCGCGGATGCGCAGCGCCGAATAGGGCACCAGGCCCAGCCCGCGCCATTCGAACTCGCGGCGCAGTTCGAAGACTTCCGACACCCGCGCCTGGGCCTTCAGGTTGCCGTCGGCGGTGACGGCGCGGGTGAATTCGTTCTCGACCTCGGCGCGGCCTTCGTTCACCTGGCGCACCAGCATGCGCACCGCCTGCATCACGTCGAGCGGTTCGAAACCGGCGATGACCACCGGCTTGCGGTATTCCTCGGCGAAATGGGCGTAAGGCCGGCTGCCGATCACGGTGCTGACGTGGGCCGGGCCGATGAAGCCGTCGAGCGGCACACTGCCCAGTTCGCGCACCTCGGGCGATTCGAGGATCGCGGTGATCGCCGCCGGCGTGAGCACATGGCAGCACAGCACGCTGAAGTTGGTGAGGCCCAGGCGCGCCGCCTCGCGGATCACCAGCGCGGTGGGCGGCGTGGTGGTTTCGAAGCCGATGGCGAAGAACACCACCTGCCGCTGCGGCGCCTGCCGGGCCAGCGCGAGCGCGTCGGCCGCCGAGTAGATCATCCGGATGTCGGCGCCGCGGGCGCGGGCGCGGAGCATCGACAGTCCACCCGAGGCCGGCACGCGCAGGGTGTCGCCGTAGGTGCAGACGGTCGCGCCGGCGTCCAGCGCCAGGCGGATGGCCTGGTCGATACGGCCGATGGGCAGCACGCACACCGGGCAGCCCGGACCGTGAACCATCCGCACCGCGGGCGGCAGCAGGTCGGCGACGCCATAGCGGGAGATGGCGTGGGTGTGGCCGCCGCAGAATTCCATGAAGGCGTAGCGGCGGCCGGGCTCGACCTCGCGGGCGATGGCGGCGGCGAGGCCGCGGGCGATCGCACCGTCGCGGAATTCATCGACGTATTTCATCGGGCGGGCGTCGCGGCGCCGACGTCGAGGCCGGCTTCGGCCATCAGCGCGAGGGTCCGGGCGGCCTCATCCGGGTCGAGGCGGGCCAGCGCGTAGCCGACGTGGACGATCACGTAGTCGCCCACCGCCACGTCGTCGACGAGTTCGAGGGAGATCGGCTTGTGCACGCCGCCGAGTTCGACGATGGCGTGGTTGTCGGGCAGCAGTTCGACCACCCGGGTCGGGATCGCGAGGCACATGGATCAGTCCTTGTTGTCGGCCGCCGCCAGCCTCGCCTTGCGCTCGGCGGTGTAGGCCCACCAGGGCCGCGCGGCGTCGCCGGCCATGAAGCGGGTGACGGCAATGAAAGTGTCGAGCATGCACGGATCGTGGCGGATGCCGGTGACGGCGTTGAGTTCGGCGTACAGCGCGAAGGGGTCGCGGCCGGCGAGCGCGGCAGGGGTGGCGATGCCGATGCGGCGCAGGTCGGCGGCGACCGCGGCGCCCACATTGGGCAGGTCTTCGAGGCGGCGCACGGTGGCGGCGCTGTGCTGCATCTTCTTCATGGCATTCCCCGGCGCAGTTCGGCGCGCGCCACCCAGGCCTGGCCGAGCGCGATGCCGCCGTCGCCGGGCGGCACCTGCCGGGCTTCGAAAACCGCCAGCCCGCGGCCCGCCAGCCGCTTGCGCAGACCGGCGGCGAGCAGGCGGTTATGCAGGCAGCCGCCGGACAGCGCGACGCGGCGGACGCCGGTGGCGTCGGCCGCGTCGCCGATCCAGTGGGCCAGGCCGTCGATCAGCGTGGCGTGAAAGTGGGCGGCGCCGCGGGCGGCGTCGGCCTCGTCGGCGAGCTGCCGCAGCAGCGGGAGCAGGCTCAGCACCGACGGCCCGGCGGGCGGGCGCGGGTCGATGTGGTAGCCGCCGGACAGCGGCTGGCTGGCGCCGAAGCGTCGGGCGAGGGTTTCGAGGCGCATCGCGGCCTGGCCTTCGAACGTCATCACGTCGCACACGCCGAGCAGCCCGGCGGCGGCGTCGAACCAGCGGCCGAGGCTGGTGCTGGACGGGCAGCGGGTGCCGCGGACGAGCATCGCCTGCACCTGACCGACATGCGGCCGGGCGGCGTAGCGGCGGGCGGCGGCGTCGGCGCGGCCGAGCGCATGCAGCGCGGCGCAGGCCATGCGCCACGGCTCGCGCGCCGCGCGGTCGCCGCCGGGCAGCGGCAGCGGGCTGAGGTGGCCGAGGCGGCGGAAGTCGGCGCCATCGACGTAGAGCAGCTCGCCGCCCCACGGCAGGCCGTCGGTGCCGAGGCCGGTGCCGTCGGCGGCCAGCCCGAGCAGCGGGCCGCGCAGGCGGTGCTCGGCGCACACTGCGGCGAGGTGCGCATGGTGGTGCTGCACGGCGATGGCCGGCACGTCGAGGGCGGCGGCGAGCGCAACGGCGGCGCGCGTCGAGTAGTAGTCGGGGTGGGCGTCGTGGGCGACGGCGGCGGGCCGCGTCGCCAGGATGGCCTGCAGATGGCTGGCGGCTTCGTCGAGCGCAGCGCAGGCGGCCGGGTTGTCGAGGCCGCCGATGTGCTGGGACAGAAAGGCTTCGGCACCGCGGGCGAGGCACAGCGTCGCCTTGAAGTGGGCGCCGAAGGCCAGCACCGCCGGCCCGCCGGCGTCGAGCGGCAGCGCCAGCGGCGTGAAGCCCCGCGCCCGGCGCAGGAACTGGACGCCGGCGCCGGGCGTCCCGGCCGGGGCGGCGGGCAGGTCGGAACGCAGGCGCAGCACCGAGTCGTCGCAGCGCACGACGATGTCGCGGTCGTGCATCAGCAGCACGTCGGCGATGTCGGCAAGACGCGCGACGGCTTCGTCGTTGCACTGCACCAGCGGTTCGCCGTGGGGGTTGGCGCTGGTCATCACCAGGGCCAGCGGCTGCGCCGCGGCGAGCCAGGCGGTGCCGGCCGGCCGGCCGGCGGCCTCGTGGAACAGCAGGTAGTGGAGCGGCGTGGCGGGCAGCATGACGCCGATCTCGTCCAGACCAGGGGCGACACCGGGGAAGGCGGCGTCGCAGCCCGGCAGCTTGCCGACGAGCACGATCGGCCGCGCCGCCGATTCCAGCGCGGCCTGCTCGGGCGCCGTCAGCCTGGCGCGGCCGGCCAGGCTGGCGGCGCTGGCGACCATCAGCGCCAGCGGCTGATCGGGCCGGCGTTTGCGCTGGCGCAGGCGGGCGACGGCCTGCGCGTTGCCGGCGTCGCAGGCCAGGTGGAAGCCGCCGAGGCCCTTGATGGCGACGATCTCGCCAAGCTGCAGGCGGCGCACGGCGTCGGCCAGCGGGTCGCCGGCCGGCACCGGCAGGCCGTGGGGTTCGTACAGGCCGAGACGCGGGCCGCACGCTGGGCAGGCGTTGGGCTCGGCGTGGAAGCGGCGGTCGCCGGGCTGGCGGTATTCGGCGGCGCAGTCGGCGCACAGCTCGAAACCGGCCATCGACGTGCTCGCCCGGTCGTAGGGCAGGCGGCGGGTGAGGGTGTAACGCGGACCGCAGTGGGTGCAGTTGATGAAGGGGTAGCGCCAGCGGCGGTCGGCGGGATCGAACAGCTCGGCCAGACAGGCCGCGCAGACGCCCGCGTCGGGACCGATGGCGGTGGCGACGGCGCCGCCGGCACTCGGCAGGATCGTGAAATCCCGCCGCGCATCGTCGGGCGCAATGACTTCCGGCTCGATCGAATCGACCCGCGCCAGCGGCGGCGCCTCGCCGGCGAGGCATTGCGTGAAGGCGTCGAGCAGCGCTGCGCTGCCCTCGACCTCGATCTCGACGCCGCCGCCGTCGTTGCGCACCCAGCCGACCAGGCCGAGGCGGTGCGCCGAGCGGTAAACGAAAGGCCGGAAACCCACCCCCTGCACGACGCCGCGCACACGCAGGCGGCGCGCGACACGGATCGGGTCGACGACGCTCGGCATCGGCGCCTCAGCCCTTCGCCGCGAGGGCCGCCTCGAGTTCGGCGATGCGGGCGCGCAGCGCGGCGACGGTCTCCTCGCGGCCGCCGCGCGCATCGGCCGCGCGCGCCTCGATCCAGCCGAGCCAGGC
>SSSX01000417.1 GCA_015657735.1 Zoogloeaceae bacterium | reverse complement strand
GCGGATTACAAAGATGATCGACTTCAAGCAGATCGGCATCGTCGCCGGCAAGGAATTCTGGGACCGCATCCGCAACCGCTGGGTGCTCGCGGTGGCCATCGTCTTCACCGTCTTCGCACTGGTCATCGCCTACTTCGGCGCCGCCCAGCAGGGCGCCGTGGGCTTCCGCTCGATCGAGGTGACCATCGCCTCGCTGGTCAGCCTGGTGATCTACCTGATCCCGCTGATCGCCCTGATCCTCGGCTTCGACGCCATCGTCGGCGAGCGCGAGCGCGGCTCGCTGGACCTGCTGCTGACCCTGCCGATCACCCGCAAGGAGCTGATCCTCGGCAAGTACGCCGGCCTCGCCGGCGCGCTGGCCTTCTCCACCGTCGCCGGCTTCGGCGCCGTCGGCGTGATCCTGTCGCCCCAGCTCAACCTCAACGCCCTCTTCCACTACGCCGGTTTCATGGCCTCGGCGATCCTGCTCGGCTTCGCCTTCCTGAGCCTCGCGGTGATGCTGTCGGTGATCGCCTCCGACCGCACCCGCGCCTCGGGCCTCGCCATCGGCACCTGGTTCTTCTTCGTGCTGGTGTTCGACCTGTTGCTGCTCGGCGCGCTGGTCGTCACCGCCGGCGAGTACGGCGGCGCGGTCTTCCCCTACCTGCTGCTCCTCAATCCGGCCGACGTCTTCCGCGTGCTCAACGTCTTCAGCCTCGACGAAGTGCGCACCCTGTACGGCCTCGCCACCGTCTTCCCCGAGGCCCTGAGCCACCCCGCCACCCTCGGCGGCGTCATGCTCGGCTGGATCGTCGGCCCGCTGCTGGTGGCCATCTGGAGATTCGAACGATGAAAGTCCCCGCCCTGGTGGTCCACACCGCCGCCCTGCTCGTCGCCGCCAGCCTGCTGGCCGCCTGCGGCAACAACGCCGACACCGCCGTTGCCGCCAAAGAGATCGGCAAGGACACCGCCTGCGCCCTCGACGGCATGCTCCTCGCCGACTACCCCGGCCCCAAGGCCCAGATTCTCTACGACGGCGCCCCCGAGCCCGAATTCTTCTGCGACACCATGGAAATGTTCTCCCTCTACCTCAAGCCCGAGCAGGCCCGCAAGGTGAAGGGCGTCTTCGTGCAGGATCTCGACAAGACCCCCTGGGAAGCGCCGAAGGGCGCCTGGATCGACGCCCGCACGGCGTTCTACGTGGTCGGCTCGAAAAAGCGCGGCGCGATGGGGCCGACCATCCCCTCCTTCGGCACCCGCGACGGCGCGCAGAAGTTTGCCGACGCCAACGGCGGCAAGGTCTACCCGTTTGCCGAAGTCACCTCCGACATGGCCCGCCTCGACGGCGGCGCCCTGCACGACCAGAGGATGTAAGCCATGCACACCTTCTACCAGAACCTCACCATCGACGACGCCGTCGAGATCGAACAGATATCCCGGCTGATGTACGAAATCCGCAGCGCCCGCGACGGCCTGCTGGCCCAGCTCGGCGCTGGCGATGCCGACCAGGCGCTGGCCCGCATCGCCGGCGGCGAGCTGCCCGAACACCCGAGCTACGAGCACTACCTGTCGGCCCGCATCCTCGCCGGCCTGCATGCCGACGTGCGCGCCGACCTCGCCGCCCGCCTCCAGGAGACCCAGTCGCAATGAGCCTCCATCTCGACCTCGCCGCGCGCATCGACGACACCTTCGGCGCACACCTCGAAACCCCCGTCGAGGTCAAGCTCGACGCCCTGATCGCCCGACTCGACAACGGCGCCATCCTCGAAGCGCGCATCGCCGCCGCCGATGCCTACGCCATCGCCTGGGTGTGGGGCGAAGCCGAACTGCGCATCGACACCGCGCCGCTGCACCGCGAACTCGACAGCTTCCCCAACCACCTCCACGCCGCCGACGGCAGCCTGCAGCGCGACCCGCTCACCCGCTGCGGCGCCGAACCCTGGGACAACCTGCGCGCCGTCATCGAAGCAGTCCTCGCCGACCCGCTCCTCGCCGCGTCCACCGGAGCCACACCATGAACCGCCGCCTGCTGCCGCTGCTGCTCGCCGCCCTCGTCCTCGGCCAGGCGCCGGCCGCCGTCGCGCAGAGGGCCGCCGCCGGTGCCGCCAGCAGCAAGATCGATCTCTCGCCCCAATACGTGCAGCGCTCCGCCCGCTGCCCGGTGTGCGGCATGTACCCCTACCGCACCCCCCAATGGACCGCCCAGATCGTCTTCAACGATCAGAGCGCCAGCAGCTTCGACTCGCCGGTCGACATGTTCCGCTTCCTCGGCAACATGGCGCTCTTTGACAAGCAGCACAAAGCCGCCGACGTCGGCGCGATCTGGGTGGCCGACTACGGCACCAAGGCCTGGGTGGACGCGAAGAAGGCGTTCTTCGTCCACGGCTCGAAAGCCCTCGGCCCGATGAACGACCCCAACCTCCCCGCCTTCGCCACCCGCGAAGCCGCCGACGCCCACGTCCGCGACCAGGGCGGCAAGGTGCTCGGGTACGCGGATATCACGCGCGAACTGATCAAAGGCCTGGCCGGCGCGCACAACCACTGACCCCGCCGGATCGAACGACCATGGCCAAGAAGTTCCCCCTTCATCCCAGGCACCCCGAACGCGTCTGCTGGGGCTGCGACAAGTACTGCGCAGCCAAAGATCTGCAATGCGGCAACGGCTCGGGACGCACCCAGCATCCGGCCGAAATGCTCGGCGACGACTGGTATCAGTGGGGCGACTGGGGCATCGAGAACGCGCCCGACCCCACCGCCGACGCCGACCCGCTGCCGTAATTCCGGTCCGAATCCTGCCGCGCCGGCCACCGCATCACGGCAGCTCGCCGCTGCGGGCGATCCGGAAACGCCGTCCGTCCCAGAACAGCAGCACATCGACGCCCGCCTCGGTGCCGAGGAGCACGCCGTCGCCACGCCAGCCGCGGGCGAGGCGGCGCCAGTCGCGCGCAGCCGGGTCGCTGCGGACGAGCACCTTCAGCGGTTTTTCGCCTTCCTCCCAGATCGGCGTGGCGAAAAAGGCGCGGTTCTGGATCAGCGTGCAGCCGGCCGCCGGCGAACTGGCCGCCACCACCAGCGTCAGCGCCGACGCGTCGAAACGCCGCAGGCGATCCTTCCACGGATCGCGCACCGGGCCGCTGGCGCGGGGCTGGCTGCCGGGCGGCAACAGCCACAGGCGGTCGGCCTTCCGGTCGCCGTCGAAATCGCCGCTCCACGGCTGCGCCGCGCCGACCGCCGCCGGCGGGCCGGCCTCGCCGCGCGTCGGGCCGGGCGCGGCGACGGCCGGGCCCTGCGCCAGCGCCACGCCGAGCAGCAGCGCCGGCATCCATCGGACGATGATCTTCATGCGCTGGCCGGCCGGGTGTTCCAGTCGTTGAGGAAGGGAGTCGGGTCGATCAGATCGGTGCGCCGCATGAACGGCACCCCGTCGGCGCGCTTCGCCGACACATCGCGCGATTGCACGGTGAGTGGGCCGCTGCCGTCGCCGCGGTACATCTCGAGATGCAGCATCGCGCTCGGCACGTCAATGCCGACCAGCCGCCCGACCTGGGCGATCGGCTGCCCCATCGTCACCCGGTCGCCCTTCTTCAGCGGGCTGCCGCGCTTGATCTCGCCGTAGCGCAGGATGAAATCGCCGTGGTCGATCTCGAGGGCCGCCGTTTCGGCGTAAAACTCGTAGGGATCGCGCAGCAGCACGCCGTCGCGCACCGCGTGGATCGTCCGCCCGACCGGCGCGTAGAGGTCGCAACCGGCATGGGCGCGCTGCCCCTTGCTGCGGTTGGAACCGAAGGAGCGCGGCGTGTGGGTCCAGTCCTGGGTGGCGGCCTGGGCGAACGGAAAACAGGTTTCCCCGGCCGCCGGCACCACCACGCTGCCGTCGATGACGGCATTGAGGCGCTGCCAGGTCTTGCCGCCGGGATCGATCCGCCCGTCCACGCCGAACCCCGACAGATTCTGGAAAGCCTTGATCGCCTTGACCGTGCCGGACGTGCGCGGCGGACGGGAGACATCGCCATCGACGCCGCCCGGGTCCACCTCGGGCCGCCCGAGCAGTTGCGCCGCCTGCGTCAGCAGGCGCTGGACGATCTCGACGTCCGCCCTGATGTTTTTGGCGCCCTTTTCCCAGGCACCGACCGCTGCACCGATTTCCATGTTCCGCTCCTCCCGGGCCGGCACGTCGCGCCCGCCGCGACGCCGCCGCTCATCGTATCCAGCATAGCCGCTGGCTGCCGGATGTCATCCCCGGCACGCCGCGCCGAGCGGATCGACGGACGAAAAAAACCCGGCTGGGTGACAGCCGGGCCGTGGCGTGCGGGGGGTCGCACGCGAAGTGAAGCGGAGGGAGGCTTATTCGGCCTTGGCAACCATGAAATCGACGATGGTCTTCATGTCGTCGTCGGACAGCGCCGGGTTGCCGCCCTTCGGAGGCATCGCGCCCTTGGCGCCGTTGAAACCTTCGATGGCGTGCTTGTAGAGCGTGTCCTTGCCCTGGGCGATGCGCGGGCCCCAGTCGGCCTTGTCGCCCAGTTTGGGCGCACCGGCGACGCCGGTCTGGTGACACATGGCGCAGGTCTTCTTGAACAGCTCGGCGCCCTTGCCGCCATCGGCCGCCGCGTCGGCGGCCGGAGCCGCTGCCGGTGCCGCCGCCACGGGCGCAGGCGCCGCAGCCGGCGCTTCGGCCTTGGGCGGCTCGGACTTGCCGCAGGCGGCGAGCAGCGCAACGAGGAGCAGGGGCAGGATTTTTTTCACGGACATGTTAATTCTCATCACAAATTGGGGTGACGGAATGGTATGTCGCGCGCCGGCGACGGCTCATTGACCCGTATCAATTGGCAACGCTGCACGGCAAAAACCGGCACCTCACCGGCTCAGCGCGACCGGGCCAGATCCACATCCGCCGCGTTGCGCTCGTCGCTGTAGGCCGCCGCAGGGCCCGGGCGGCTGCCGGCGTAGCAGCTGACGACGACGTTCGACAGCGGCTTGCCCTTGTGCAGCACCTCCACCGCGCAGCGGCCGAAGACGCTGTCGATGGTCGCCAGCAGGTTGCGCGCGTAGGGCGTTTCGAGGCGGCCGTCGAGAATCAGGTTGGCGAGCAGCACGCCGTCCGGCGCCAGCACCCGGCGCGCGTCCTGCCAGAACTCGCGGGTCACGAGATGGCCGGGGATCGAGGTGTGGCTGCTGAACACATCGACGACCACCGCGTCGTAGCGTTTGTCGGTGCTGCGCACGAAGCGGCGGGCGTCGTCCACGACGAACTCGCCGCGGATCGGCCCCTGCAGGAAGCGCGTCTCGGCGATTGCGCGAATCTGCGGATCGATGTCCACGAAGGTGTAGCGGTTGGCCGGCTCGCGGTGCGACAGCGTGAAGCCGCCGGCCCCCAGCACCAGCACCTCGCGCCCGGCGAAAGCCAGTTCGTCGAGCAGGATGTGGCGCAGGTGCTGCACGTAGCGGGCGTAGCGCGGCGGCTCGCCGGCATCAATCAGCGAAGCCAGCGAGTTATTGACGAAGAAGGCGCGGGGGCGCTCGTGGCCGGGCAGCTCGACCGGCGTCACCGCGTAGTCGGCGTAGGGCGTATCGCGCACCTCCGACGACGGCAGCAGGTTGATCGCCAGCGCGGCCGCCGCGGCGACGGCCGCGCCGCCGGCGCTCCGCCAGCCCGGCGCCGCCAGCCGCAGGCTGCCCAGCGCCAGCAGCAGCGCGCAGACCAGCACCGCCGCCGACACCCCGAGCCACTGCATCACCCCCAGCGACAGACTCACCGAACCGAGAAAGCTGCCGAGGGTCGACCAGAACAACGCCTGGCCGCTCGCCTCGCCGGTGCGCATGTGCTTCATCAGATTGGTCAGCACCGGCACCGTCTGGCCGAGCAGCCAGGCCAGCGGACACAGCACGCCGCCGATGAAGCACAGCCAGGCGAAACCCGCCGGCTGCAGGTGCGCGAACAGGCCGTCGACGCTGACCCGCGCCAGGCCGACGCCGGCCAGCAGCGCCGACACCAGGAAGTTGCGCGCGACGACGGCGGTGTAGCCGGCGGCCACCCTGGCCCCCGACGCGTAGCCGAGGGCCAGCGCCAGCAGGAAGAAACCGATGGTCGGCGCGGTGACGACGATCGAACTGCCGACGTGCGGCACCAGCCGCCGCAGCGCGATGACCTCGGCGCCGAGCGAGCAGAAACCTTCGATGAAGACGATCAGGTAGAGCAGATGTCGGGGCATGGGGCGGCACGAAGCGGATGACGGCGGGAGAAGCGCGACGCCGGCACTCTACCCGACGCGCCGGCAGGCGTGACCCGGAACGGCCGCCCGATTCAGCGCCCGGGTGACAGCCAGGCCAGCACCGACGCGGCAAAGTTGTCCGGGTCGACGGGCTTGGAGGCGAAATCGGTCATGCCGGCCGCCAGGCAGCGGGCGCGATCGTCGGCAAAGGCATTGGCGGTCAGGGCCACGATGGGCACCTCGCGGCCGCCGGGCAAGGCGCGGATGCGCCGCGTCGCCGCGACGCCGTCCATCACCGGCATCTGCATGTCCATCAGGATCAGGTCGTAGGTCTGGCGTCCGGCCAGTTCGACCGCCTGCGCGCCGTTCTCGGCAATGTCGATGGCCGGGCCGAAGTCTTCGAGCAGCGCGATGACGACCTCGCGGTTCAACTCGTCGTCCTCGACCAGCAGAATCCGCGCCCCGGCCATCGCGCCCGCCTCGGGCTCGGGCGCCCCGCGCTCCGGCTGCGGGCCGGACGGCGCCTCCGCCGCCGCGGCCGTCCGGCGCAGCCGGGCGGTGAACCAGAAGGTACTCCCGCGGCCCGGCGCGCTCGTCGCGCCGGCACCGCCGCCCATCAACTCCGCCAGTTTGCGGGTGATGGCCAGCCCCAGCCCGGTGCCGCCATACCGGCGGGTGGTCGAATTGTCGGCCTGCTCGAAGGGTGCGAAGAGGCGCGGCAGCTCCTCGGCGGCGATGCCGATGCCCGTGTCCTCCACCTCGAAACGCACCTGCACGGCGTCCCCGCTCTGGTCGACGATACACAGGCGCAGGCGGACCTCCCCGGCGACGGTGAACTTGATCGCATTCGACACGTAGTTGAGCAGGGCCTGCCGCAAGCGGGTCGCATCGCCGAGCAGCTGGCCGGCGAGCGGCGGCGCCTCGACGACGAGGCGCAGCTGCTTGGCGTGGGCCCGGTCGGCGAGCATGCCGGCCACGCCGTCGAGCAGCGCGCGGGGGTCGAGGGGCGCCTCATCCAGCACCACCTTGCCGGCCTCGATCTTCGACAGATCGAGAACGGCGTTGATGATCTCGAGCAGGTGCTGACCCGCCACCTCGATCTTGTCGAGGCTGTCGGCCTGCCGCGGCGTGACGCCGGAACGCCGCAGCACGTGGGACATGCCGGTGATCGCGTTGAGCGGCGTGCGGATCTCGTGGCTCATGTTGGCGAGGAAGGCGCTTTTCGCGACGCTGGCCGCCTCGGCCGCCTCCTTGGCGGCGACCAGTTCGACGGTGCGGCTGGCGACCTCGGCTTCGAGGTGGTCGCGATGATCGAGCAGCTCCTGCTCGGCGCGCTTGCGGGCGGTGATGTCCTCGCCCGACGACAGCACGCGGGTGATGCAGCCGCGGGCGTCGCGCAAGACCACGTTGTTCCAGGCCATCACCACCTCCTCGCCGTCGGCGTTGACGACGACGTTCTCGTAGTTGCGGGGCAGATCAGCGTTCCCCGCCACCGCCCGTTCAAACACCTCGAAGACCGGCTCCCGCTGGCCGGCGGGAAGATAGGTGTCGAACCAGTGGCGGCCGATCAGCTGTTCTTCGGGCCGGCCGAGAATCTCGCAACCCTTGCGGTTGATCATCACGATGTGGCCGCCGCGGTCGAGCACCAGCAGCATCACGCCGGCGATGTCGAGGTAGTTCTGGGCCGTGTCGCGCTCCTGCGACAACGCCTCGGTGCGTTCGGCAACCCGCGCCTCGAGGGTTTCCTGGGCGACCTGGATCGCCGCCGCCATCTGGTCGAAGGCCGCCGCCAGCCCGCCGATCTCGACCCCCGCGCGGAAATCCGTGCCGGCGCGGACGTCCAGCCGGCCGGCCCCGAAATCCTTGGCCGTCTGGGTGAGCCGCAGGAGCGGCGCGGTCAGCCGCCGGGCCGCGATCCAGATGAAAACCAGCGCCAGCGCGGTGAGCCCGGCCCCGACCAGACCCAGATCGACGATCCGTCCGCGCAGCGAGGCCAGCGCGCCGGCGCGGTCGCGGTAGTACAGCAGGGTCCAGCCCTGGGTGCCGCTCAGCGGCAGATGGCGCAGCACGACGAGGTAGTCGCGGCCGGCAGCGTCGGTGGCGGTCATCGCCCCCTCGATCCCGCCCCCCATCCGCTCGGCGAACTGCAGCGGGCTCTGCGCCGCGCCGGTGCGCGCCAGCACCCGGTTGTCGGCATCGAACAGCACGGTTGCACTGCCCGCGTTGCGGTCGTCGCCGGCGCCGCCCATGTCGTCGTCGAGAAAGTGCTGCGGATCGAGCAGCGCGACGATGATGCCGACCGTGCGCCCCGGGCCGTCAGGCGCCTGGACGCGGATCTGGCGGGCGATGGCGAGACTGGGCCCGGACGGCAGATCGAGTTGCTCGACCAGTTCGGCGGTGCCCGGCAGGGCCGCGGAGGCGACCAGCGCCGGCACCGGAAAAACCGTGCCGACCCCGTTGCCGGTGCCCGCACCGAGGATGCGGGCGGTGGCCGGATCGAGCACGTAGAGCTCCCGGTAGCGATCCGGGTAGGCGCGCTGCAGGCGCTCCAGCAGCCGCTCGGCGTGCGGCTGGACATCCGGCGAGCGACGGTCGAGCAAACCGGCCAGGACG
>SSSX01000416.1 GCA_015657735.1 Zoogloeaceae bacterium | reverse complement strand
GGCAGCACGACCGGAGCCGCCACCGTCAGCTTGAGGGTGTGGTTGGCAAAACGCTGCAGCAGATTGGCGGTGGTGTCGAGGGCGACGATGCGGCCGGCCTTCAGCATCGCGATGCGGCCGCACAGGGTTTCGGCTTCTTCGAGGTAGTGGGTGGTCAGCACGATGGTGTGACCGTCGTGGTTGAGCTTGGAGATGAACTGCCACAAGCCCTGACGCAGCTCCACGTCGACGCCGGCGGTCGGTTCGTCCAGCACGATGACCGGCGGACGATGCACCAGCGCCTGGGCGACCAGCACGCGCCGCTTCATGCCGCCCGACAGCATGCGCATGTTGGCGTTGGCCTTCGAGGTCAGGTCGAGGTGATGCAGGATCTCGTCGACCCAGTCGTCGTTGTTCTTGAGGCCGAAGTAGCCCGACTGCAGGCGCAGCGTCTCGCGCACCGAGAAGAAGGGATCGAAGACCAGCTCCTGCGGCACCACACCGAGCGCCATGCGCGCCGCGCGGTAGTCGCGCACCACGTCGTGCCCCATGACTTCCAGCGTGCCCGAATCGGGCCGGGCGAGGCCCGACAGCGACGAGATCAGCGTCGTCTTGCCGGCGCCGTTGGGGCCGAGCAGACCGAAGAACTCACCCTGGCGCACTTCGAGGTCCACGCCGGCCAGGGCCTGCAGGGAACGGAAACGCTTGGTGACGCCGGCTACGCGGATCGCTGGAATCATGAATGACGGAAGCGGGAGTGGGGCTCAGCGCCCGAAGGGCAGAATGGTATCGACGTCGTAGAGGGACGCCAAGCAGACCAGGGCGGCCGGGGCGCCGGCAATCGAAAACTGGCGGCCGGCCGCGCGGGCCGCCCGCGTCCAGCTGAGCAGCAGCGCCAGCGCGGCGGAATCGACCTGGGTGACGGCGCCGAGGTCGACGATCCGGTCGGCCGCGGCCACCCGCGCGCGCCCCTGATCGGCCAGCGCCGCCACCGTGGCGAGGGTGAGCGGCCCCGAAAGACTCAGGCGGGCACCGTCGTCATGGATCATTTCTTGGCGGAAACCGTGGTGTCGAGCTGCTGGTTCTTGTCTTTCAGCGACTTGATCAGGCCGTCGATGCCGCCGGCGCGCACCTCCTGGCCGAAACTGTCGCGGTAGTTGGTGACGAGGCTGACGCCGGCCACCAGCACGTCGTACACCTTCCAGCTGTCGCCCTGCTTGTCGAGGTTGTAGTCGATCTGCACCGGCTTGGCGCCGGGCTGACGGACTTCGGTGCGGACCAGCACGTCGGTGTCTTCCGGCTTGGCCCGCAGCGGCTTGAAGTCGATCTGCTGGTTACGGTACTGGGTCAGCGCATTCGAATAGGTGCGCACCAGCAGGGTCTTGAATTCGTGGGTCAGCGCGGACTTCTGCTCCGCATTGGCCTGCCGCCAGTCCTTGCCGACGGCGAGGCGGGTCATGTGGGCGAAATCGAAATACGGCAGGACCTTGGTCTCGACCAGCTCGACGGCCTTGCGCGTGTCGCCGGACTGGATCGCCTTGTCCTGGCGGACGATGGCGATGACGTCGTCGGTGACGTTCTTGACGAGGGCGTCCGGCGCGATGCTCTGCGCGAAGGCCGACAGCTGCAGGCCGAGGCCGAGGGTCAGCGCGGCAAGCAGGGAAGCAATCTTTCTCATTTCGGATTCTCTTTCGTGGCGGGGGATGCATCGTCGGCGCCGTTGCCTTCGTCCGGGTCTTCTTCCCGCGGCGGCCGGCCGTCGTAGATCTGGCTCCGGCGGTATTGGATGTAGAAGCTGCGCAGGTAGTCGTATTTGTCCAGCGCGGCCTGCTCGGCGGTGGTGTCGGCACCGAGCAGCTGGCTGCGCTTCTGGACGAAGCGCAGCGCGGTGGTGCGGTTGCGCGGGCCCGGATCGCTGATGCCCATCACCGGATCGACGCTCAGGTCGACGATCAGACCGGCGGTGTCGCGCAGGTTGCTCGAACCGAGCAGCGGCAGCACGAGGTAGGGCCCGTCGCCGACGCCCCAGCGGCCGAGGGTCTGGCCGAGGTCTTCGTCGTGCTTCTCGAGGCCGAGTTCGGTGGCGATGTCGAAGATGCCGAAGATGCCGACCGTGCTGTTTACCAGCACCCGGCCGCCATCCGACAGGCCTTCGCCGAACTTGCCCTGCAGCAGGTTGTTCACGCCGATCCAGATGTCGGCGAGGTTGCCGAAGAAATTGCCGACCCCGGTCTTGACCGGCAGCGGCGCCAGATCATAGACCTGGGCCAGCGGGCGCGTGACGTAACGGTCGGCCTCTTCGTTGAAGCGGAAGGTGGCCCGGTTGAGGGGTTCCAGCGGATCCTTCGGGTGCCCGCCGGGCCCGGCGCATGCGGTCAGGCCGATGATGGCCAGCGACATCGCGAGACTGCGCAGCACGGGCTTCGATTCAGGTTGGCTGTTCTTCATTTTTTTCCGCGCCCGGCTCCGGCCGTGGCGCGCTCTGTGTCGCGGGTCGACCGTCTCACTTGGCCGGAGCCGGCTCGCCTTCGGCAGCCTTGCCGAACATGAACTGGCTGATCAGCTTTTCGAGCACCACCGCCGACTGGGATTTTTTGATGACGTCGCCGGGCTTCAGGACATTTTCTTCGCCACCGGGATCGAGACCGAGATACTGCTCGCCGAGCAGACCGGAAGTCAGGATGTTGGCGAAGGTGTCGACCGGAAACTTGTAGCGCCCGTCGACCATGAAGACCACCTCGGCCTGAAAGCGTTCATTGTCGTAGCGGATCTGCTCGACGCGCCCGACCACCACCCCGGCGCTCTTGACCGGTGCGCGCAGCTTGAGGCCGCCGATGTTGTCGAAATGGGCGCTGAGGGTGTAAGGCGACTTGATCTCCGACCCGGAGATACTGCCCACCTTGAGCGCCAGGAAGAATAGCGCGGCGATACCCATCGCCACGAAAACCCCGACCCACAGATCGAGTGTCGTGCGACTCATCATAGACCTCGGAACATGAAAGACGTCATTACAAAATCGAGCGCCAGGATCGCCAGCGCCGAACTCACCACCGTTCGCGTGATCGCCCGCGACACCCCCTCGGCGGTGGGCACGCAGTCGTAGCCTTCGAAAACCGCGATCAGCGCGACCGCCACGCCGAAGGCGAAACTCTTGATTACGCCGTTCAGCACGTCGTAGCGGAAATCCACCGCCGCCTTCATCTGACCCCAGAAGGCGCCGTCATCGACCCCGATGAAGACCACGCCGATCAGCCAGCCGCCGAAAATGCCCATCGTCGAGAACAGCGCGGCGAGGAAGGGCATCGAGACAACGCCGCCCCAGAAGCGCGGCGCGACGACGCGGGCGATCGGGCTGACCGCCATCATGTCCATCGCCTTGAGCTGCTCGGTGACCTTCATCAGACCGATCTCGGCGGTGACCGCCGAACCGGCCCGGCTGGCGAACAGCAACCCGGCGACCACCGGGCCGAGTTCGCGCAGCAGCGACAGCGCCACCATCGTGCCCATCGCCTCGGTGGAACCGTAGCGCTGCAGGATTTCATAGCCCTGCAGGCCGAGCACGAGGCCGACGAACAGCCCCGACACGAGGATGATCAGCAGCGACAGCACGCCGCTGAAATACATCTCGCGGATCGTCAGGTGCAGGCGCGTGAAGGACTGGCCCGAGTAGACCAGCACCAGCCAGAAAAACCGGGTGATGAAGCCGAGCTGCCAGATCGCGTCGATGGCGATCGAGCCGAGTTTGCGGAACACGCCGCCCATCAGACCGGCCCTCCGGTCAGCGCGGTGGCGTAGTCGGCCGCCGGATAATGGAAGGGCACCGGACCGTCGGCCTCGGCCTGAACGAACTGGTGCACGAAGGGATCGGACGAGTTGCGAATTTCGTCCGGCGTGCCCTCGGCCACGACCCGGCCGTCGGAAATGAAGTAGATGTAGTCGACGATCTGCAGCGATTCGTGGATGTCGTGGGTGACGATCACCGAACTGGCGCCGAGGGCGTCGTTCAGGCGGCGGATCAGCTGGCCGATGACGCCGAGGGAAATCGGGTCGAGGCCGGTGAAGGGCTCGTCGTACATCAGCAACATCGGATCGAGGGCGATCGTGCGCGCCAGCGCCACCCGCCGCGCCATGCCGCCGGACAGCTCGCCCGGCATCAGCCGCGCGGCGCCGCGCAGGCCGACCGCATGCAGCTTCATGAGCACCAGATCGTTGATCAGCTCGGGCGGCAGGTCGGTGTGCTCGCGCAGCGGGAACGCGACGTTGTCGAACACCGTCATGTCGGTGAACAGCGCACCGAACTGGAACAGCATGCCCATGCGCCTGCGCAGCGCGTAAAGCGCGTCGCGACCCAGCGTCGCCACGTTCTGTCCATCGACCTGCACCCGGCCGCCCCCGGCCCGCTCCTGCCCGCCGATCAGGCGCAGCAGGGTCGTCTTGCCGCTGCCGCTGCCGCCCATGATGGCCACCACCTTGCCACGCGGGATCGACATCGAAACATCGCGCAGGATCGTC
>SSSX01000415.1 GCA_015657735.1 Zoogloeaceae bacterium | reverse complement strand
TCATTCCTGCGGCACCGCGTACAATCCCGACCCTTCAAGGGGCTGAAAAGCGTGTACCCAAGTGTGTACCCAACAGCCCGAACGAATAACGGAAACCCAGCACTCAAGCGGGTTTCAAGATGCACTCTAGATTCAGGTGCAATCGAGTAAGGAATCGCCATGCCCGGCACCCTTTTCATCGTCACCGCGCCCTCGGGCGCCGGCAAGACCACGCTGGTCGGCGGCCTGCTCGAGCGGGATCCGCTGGTGCGGCTGTCCGTTTCCTACACCACCCGCGCGCCGCGCGCCGGCGAGGTGAACGGCCAGCACTACCATTTCGTCGATGTGCCGACCTTCCGCGCCTTGCGCGACCGCGGGGAATTCCTCGAGTGGGCCGAGGTCCATAGCAACTACTACGGCACGTCGAAAGTGTGGCTCGACGAGCAGATCCGCGCCGGCAAGGACATCCTCCTCGAGATCGACTGGCAGGGCGCCCAGCAGGTGCGCAAGGTGTTTCCGAAGTCGGTCGGGGTGTTCATCCTGCCGCCGTCGGTCGAAGAGCTCGAGCGTCGCCTGCGCGGGCGCGGCACCGACAGCGAGGAGGTGATCGCCCGCCGGGTGCTCGGTGCGCGTGGCGAGATGCGCCATGTGGCGGAGTTCGACTACGTTATAATCAACGAGGACCTGCCCGCCGCCCTCGAAGATCTGGTGGCCGTGGTAAGGGCTGCGCGGCTGCGCTACGCCACCCAGGAGGCGCGCAAGCCGGAGTTTTTCCACTACCTGGAACAGGATTGAAGCAACTATGGCCCGAGTTACCGTCGACGACTGTCTGAAGAGAATCCCCAACCGCTTCCAGCTCACGCTGGCCGCCACCTACCGTGCCCGTCAGCTGACCGCCGGCGCCACGCCGCAGGTGGACCTGGACCGCCACGACAAGGACAAACCGACCGTGATCGCCCTGCGCGAGATCGCCGCCGGCAAGGTTGGCACCGAAGTCCTCAACCGCGGCCAGGCCTGAGCGCCCGCCGCCCGAGAGCGATGTCGTGGAATCCGCCGCCCCGGTTCCAGTCAGCGGCAGCGGCGTTTTCCAGCCTCCTGCGTCCTGTGTCCTGCCCCTCGATTTCGGCCGGCTGCGGGCGCTGGTCTCCACCTACCTCCGCCCCGAGGACGTAGGCCGCGTCGAAGCCGCCTACCATTTTGCCGCCGACGCCCACCAGGGCCAGATGCGGCAAAGTGGCGAGCCCTACATCTCCCATCCGGTCGCCGTCGCCGAGATTCTCGCCGGCTGGCACCTGGATTCCCAGGCGCTGTGCGCCGCCCTCCTCCACGATGTGATGGAGGACACCCACATCACCAAGGCCGAGATCGCCGAGCGCTTCGGGCGTACGACGGCCGAACTGGTCGATGGGGTGTCCAAGCTCGACAAGATCGAGTTCCAGTCCCAGGAGGAAGCCCAGGCCGAAAACTTCCGCAAGATGCTGATGGCGATGGCCAGCGACCTGCGGGTGATCCTCATCAAGCTTGCCGACCGTCTGCACAACATGCGGACGCTCGACCACATGCGGCCCGACAAGCGGCGCCGCATCGCCCGCGAGACGCAGGAAATCCACGCGCCGATCGCCAATCGGCTGGGCCTCAACAGCATCTACCGCGAACTCCAGGAGCTGGCCTTCAAGCATCGCCACCCGATGCGTTTCCGGGTGTTGTCGCGGGCCATTCTCGCCGCCCGCGGCAATCGCCGGGAGGTGGTCGGCAAGATCCTCGCCGCGATCGAGGAGCGCCTGCCGCAGTGGAACATCGACGCCGAGGTGCGCGGCCGCGAAAAGCACCTCTACAGCATCTATCGCAAGATGTCCGAGAAGCGCCTCAGCTTCTCGCAGGTGCTCGACATCTACGGTTTCCGCGTCATCGTGCCCGACGTGCAGACCTGCTACCGCGCCCTCGGCGCGTTGCACGGGCTGTACAAGCCGGTGCCCGGCAAGTTCAAGGACTACATCGCGATCCCCAAGGCCAACGGCTACCAGTCGCTGCACACCACGCTGATCGGCCCGTTCGGCACGCCGGTCGAAGTGCAGATCCGCACGCCCGAAATGAACCACGTCGCCGAGAGCGGCGTGGCCTCGCACTGGCTCTACAAGGAAGACGAGAAAACCCTCACCGAGCTGCAGCACAAGACCCACAGCTGGCTGCAGTCGCTGCTCGAGCTGCAGTCCACGTCCGGCGATTCGAGCGAGTTCCTCGAGCACGTCAAGGTCGATCTTTTCCCCGGCGAGGTCTATGCCTTCACGCCGAAGGGCAAGATCTTCGCGCTGCCGCGGGGCGCCACCGTCGTCGATTTCGCCTACGCGGTGCACACCGATGTGGGCAACCGCTGCGTCGCCGGGCGCATCAACGGCGAACTGATGCCGCTGCGCACCGAACTGCACAACGGCGACCAGATCGAGATCATCACCGCCGCCCACGCCAGCCCCAACCCGGCGTGGCTCGGCTACGTGCGCACCGGCAAGGCGCGCGCGCAGATCCGCCACTTCCTCAAGAACGCCCAGCAGGAAGAAGCCTCGACCCTCGGCGAGCGCCTGCTCAACCAGGCCCTGCGGCCCCACGGACTCACGCTGGGCCAGGTCAGCACCTTCGCCTGGGAGCGCTTCCTGCGCGAGTTCACGCTGGCGTCGCGCAAGGATCTGATGACCGACATCGGCCTCGGGCGACGCCTGCCGGCGATCGTCGCGCGGCGCCTGGCCGAAATCCAGGACGCCGAATCCGGACGTGCCGACGTGGTCAAGCCCAAGCCGGTCGGGGCGATCCTGATCCGCGGCACCGAAGGCGTGGCGGTGCAGCTGGCGCGCTGCTGCCGGCCGATTCCCGGCGATCCGATCGTCGGCATCATCCGCAAGGGACAGGACCTCGAGGTGCATCTGCACGACTGCCCGCAGGCGCGCAAGCTGCGCAGCGAGCGCGATCGCTGGATCGACGTGGAATGGGAACCGTCGTCCGACCGCCTGTTCGACGTGACCCTCAAGCTGCTGACGCAGAACGTGCGCGGCGTGCTCGGCAAGGTCGCCAACGCCATCGCCGAGCAGGAATGCAACATCCAGAACGTCAGCACCGACGGCGAGCAGGGCACCTACTCGACGCTCTACATCACCGTCCAGGTCACCCACCGGCTGCACCTTGCCCGCGTGATGCGCGGCGTCCGCAACATCCCCGAGGTGGTGCGTGTCGCGCGCGTCAAGGGCGACCAGAAAACCTGAGGATGCACCGGCCGGTGCTGCTAGAATCGACGCCGCAAAAAAGGGAGATTACCAATGGCAATGTACGAATCCGAGCACACCAAGTTCATGCGTGAATGGATGGAGGCCCATCCCGAGGAGCGCGAAGAGCAGAAGAAGGGCCGCGCCCTGTGGTGGGACAAGCCGCAGGACATGGAAACCCAGCGCCAGTACGCGGCCGGCAAGGTCGCCCAGAAGCCGTATCCGTACTCGACCGAATAGTGACATCGCGCGGCGGGGCGCCATCCGGCCCCGTCCGCGCGGACTGCCGTCCTCAGACGACCCTTGCTCGCCCCCCGCCTCGCCTTCATCGACGTCGAAACCACCGGAGCCAACCCGGTGGTGGACCGGGTCACCGAGATCGCGATCCTGCGGGTCGAAAACGGCCAACTGGTCGAGCGCTGGTCCAGCCTGGTCAATCCGGGCATGCCGATCCCGCCGGCGATCCAGAGCTTCACCGGCATCACCGACAGCATGGTTGCCGACGCGCCGGACTTCGCCGCGCTGGCCGGCGCCATTCGCGCGCTGTTCGCCGACTGCATCTTCGTCGCCCACAACGCGCGCTTCGACTACGGTTTCGTCAAGAACGAGTTCCGCCGCATCGGCGAGGATTTTGACGCGCCGGTGATGTGCACCGTCAAGCTGTCGCGCGCGCTGTTTCCCCAGCACCACCGCCACGGCCTCGATGCGCTGATCGCCCGCCACGACCTCGTCTGCTCGGCCCGTCACCGGGCGATGGGCGATACCGAGGCGCTGTTCCAGTTTGCCGGGCTGGTTGCCGCGCAGTTCGAACGCAGCGTGCTCGACGCGGCCATCGTCAAGGCCATGAAGGCGCCGGGCCGCCCGGCCGGCCTGCCCGAAGGCGTGCTCGAGGGCCTGCCGGAAGGGCCGGGCGTGTATCTGTTCTTCGGCGAGGAGGCGCAGCCGATCTTCATCGGCAAGGGCGTCAGCCTGCGCTCGCGGGTGATGAGTCACTTCTCGTCCGACAAGCGCAGCAGCAAGGAACTCAAGCTGGTCCAGCAGGTGCGGCGCGTCGAATGGCTGCCGACGGCCGGCGAACTGGGCGCGGCGCTGCTCGAAGCACGCCTCGTCAGGCAGCTGAAACCGGGCGGCATGCGCCTGCCGTCCGACGCCGAAGCGGTGTTCGGCCTGCGCTACGAGCCGGCGCAAAAAGGCGGCCCGGTCCTCGTCCGCGAGGCGCTGGGCGGCGCCGACCCGGCGGGTTGGGAGGCCGTCTTCGGCACGTTCCGCAGCCGCAAGGAAGCCGACCACGCGCTGCGCGAGCTGGCCACGCTGTACAAGCTGTGCCTGCGCCGTATCGGCATCGAGGCGTGGGGCGACGGCGCCTGCGCGGCGCTGCCGGCGAAACGCTGCGCCGGCGTGTGTGCCGGCAAGGAGAGTCCGGCCGAGCACGACGAGCGCCTGCTGAAGGTGCTCGAGAGTCTGCGCATCCGCCGCTGGCCGTGGCCCGGCCCGGTGGCGCTGCGCGAACACCACGCCGACACTGGCCGCAGCGCCGTGCATGTGGTGGACCGGTGGTGCCTGCTCGGCACCGCCGACGACGAAACCGGGCTGGCGGCGCTGCGCGACGATCCGCCGGCACGGGCCTTCGACCTCGACACCTACCGCATCCTGCAGCGCTGGCTGGACACCCCGGCCGGCCGCGCGGCCGTCACGCCGCTGGGCTGAGAGCGAGCCCTCCCGCCAGCCGCGTGCGGCGGCAGGCGTTTCAGTCCGCGGCGAGGTGGCGCCGTTCGCGCCAGCCCTCGATCAGCGAATACACCGCCGGCACGACGACCAGCGTCAGCAGCGTCGAGCTGACCATGCCGCCGATCACCGCGATCGCCAGCGGCTGGTTGGTTTCGCTGCCGGCGCCGAAGCCGCCGGCGGCCGGGGCGAGGGCCAGGATCACCGTCATCGAGGTCATCAGCACCGGCCGCATCCGGATCGGGCAGGCGTTGCGCAGCGCCGCATCGACCCGCAGGCCTGCGGCGCGGCGCTGGTTGGTGAGGTCCACCAGCAGGATCGAGTTCTTGGCGACCAGGCCGATCAGCAGCACGAGGCCGATCATCGAGTAGATGTTGAGGGTCTGGCCGGTCGCCCACAGCGCGGCGACGCCGCCGACGATGGCCAGCGGCTGGGCCAGCATCACGATGGCCGGCTGCAGGAAGCTGTTGAACTGGCTGGCCAGCACCATGTAGAGCAGGGTCAGCGCCAGCAGGAAGGTGAACGTCATGTATTGCTGGGTCTTGCCGAACTCCTCAGCCTGGCCGATCAGCTTGACCTGATAGCCGGTCGGCAGCATCGCGGCGGCGGTCTGCCTGACCGCTGCGACCGCCTCGCCGAGGGGCATCGTCGGCGAGGCGAAGAAGGTGGCGGCGTACTGCAGGTCGAAGCGGCCGACGATGGCCGGGCCGAGGGCTTCGCGGAAGCCGGCCACACTGTCGAGGCGGACCAGTTCGCCGGTCTTGTTGCGCAGGAAGATCTTCGACAGGTCGGCCGGCTGGATGAAGCTGCCTTCCTTGGCCTTGACGCGGATGTCGTAGCGCTGGCCGTCGCCGGGTTCGTCGTTGTACTTGGCGAGATCGACGCCGCCGGTCAGCATGTTGATCGCCAGCGCCACGTCCTGGGTGGCGAGGCCGGCGTCGGCGATGCGCAGGCGGTCGGGGGCGAAGATCAGTTGCGGCAGGTCGAGCTGCAGGTCGGTGTCGATGCGGCCGATGCCCGGCAGCGCGCTGAGCTTGCGCTGCAGGTCGACGGCGTGGCGGCCGAGTTCCTGCAGATTGTCGCCGGTCAGCACGAACTGCAGCGGTTCGCCGCGCTGGCCCTGGACCATCGGGTAGGGCGCGGCGAAGACCCGCGCGCCGGCGATCTGCGCGAATTCCTTGCGCAGCAGCGGGATCACCTCCTGCTGCGAGATGCGGCGTTCCTCGCGCGGTGCCATGCGCACGACGACCGTGCCCTGGTTCACCTGGCCGGCGGCGCCGAGGCCGATCAGCGCGAACTCGGTGCGGATTTCGGGGTGGGCCGAGAGGATGGCTTCGACCTCCTTCAGCTTGGCGTCGGTGTAGTCGATGGATGAGCCCAGCGGCGTGCGCAGCGATACCAGGAAGCGCCCTTCGTCCTGGTCCGGCGCGAAGGCCTTGCCGACGCTGGCGAAGAAGAAGGCGCTGGAGGCGACCACCGCCACGGTGGCGAGCAGCACCCACAGGCGGTGGGCCAGCGCGGCGGCGAGCAGGCGCACGTAGAGCGCGTCGAGGCGTTCGAAGAAGCGGTCGAAGAGGCGATACACCGCGCCGTGCTGCTTTTCGACCTTGAGGTAGCGGGCGCACAGCATCGGCGTCAGCGTCAGCGAGACGAACAGCGACACCAGCACGCCGAAGGTGACGACCAGCGCGAAGCTGCGGAAGAACTGGCCGATGATCCCCGAGATGAAGGCCACCGGCGCGAAGATGCAGACCAGCGACAAGGTTGCCGCCATGACCGCGAAGACCACTTCGTTGCTGCCGTTCACCGCCGCCGACAGCGGGTCGGGATCGAGTTCTTCGCGGTGGCGGAAGATGTTTTCGAGAACCACGATGGCGTCGTCGACGACCACCCCGATCAGCAGCAGCAGCGCCAGCATGGTCAGCGAGTTGAGGGTGAAGCCGGCGAAGTAGATCACCGCGATGGCGCCCAGCAGCGACACCGGGATGGCCAGCGAGATGATCAGCGTCGAGCGTACCGAACGCAGGAAGATCCACACCACCAGCGCGGCGAGCAGGGTGCCCTCGACGAGGTGTTCCTTCAGCGAATCGACGATCTCGAGGATGAACACCGCGTCGTTGGAGACGATCGACAGCTCCATGCCCGGCGGCAGCGCCGGACGCAGCTCGGAGTCGATGCGGGCCTGGATGCGCTCGGTGATCGCCACGGTGTTGGCATTGGCGATCTTGACGAGGCCCAGGCCGACCGTCGTGCGGCCGTTGAAGCGCGCCATCTGGCGGTTGTCGGTGAGGCCGTCCTCGATCTCGGCGACGTCGCCGAGGCGCACCGGAGCCTTGTCGCGGAAGGCCACGACCATGTCGCGCAGATCGTCCACGCGGTGGAATTCGAGGTCGAGCTTGACCAGGCTCTCGGTGGTTGCGCCGACGACGAAGCCGCCGGCGAGCTGCACGTGTTCCTTCGCGAAGGCGTCCGAGATGTCCTGCGCGGTGACCCGATGGGCGGCCATCCGGTCGGGCCGCAGGTTGACCCGGATGGTGCGGTCGCGACGGCCGCCGAGGCGCACCTCGCCGACGCCGTCGATGGTCTCGAGGCGCTTCTTCAGCACGTTGATGGCGTACTGGTTGAGCTGCTGCTGGGTGCGGTCGCCCTGGAGCGCCAGCCACATGATCGGCTGGGCGTTGGTTTCGACCTTGGCGACCACCGGCGGATCGACGTCCTTCGGCAGCCGCCGCAGCACCTGGTTTACCTTCGACTGCACCTCGTTGAAGGCCACGTCCACCTTCTTTTCGAGGGCGAAGGTGATGTTCACTGTCGACACACCGGGCGACGACGTGGACTGCACGTGCTCGATGCCGGGCACACTGTTCACCGCCGATTCGATCACGTTGGTGATGCTCGAATCGACGATGTCCGGGTTGGCGCCCTTCAGCGTGGTGGTGATCGAAATGACCGGAAACTCGATGTGCGGGAAGCGGTCCATGCCGACCCGCTGGTAGCCGATGACGCCGACCAGCACCAGCACGGCGCTCATCATCCACGCCAGCACATGGCGCTTGACCGACAGTTCGGGCAGCGTCATGGCTTGGCGGCAGCGGCAGGTTTGGCGGCCGGGGCCTTGACGTTCACCGCGGCGCCGTCGGTGAGGAAGCCGGCGCCGTCCTCGGCGACGGTTTCGCCGCCGGCGAGGCCCTTGACGATCTCGACGCGGCCATCCTGCCGGACGCCGGTTTCGACGATCTGCTGGCGGACCTTGCCGTCGCTGATGAGGTACACCACCTTGCCGGCCGGGCGCAGCACGACGCTTTGTTCCGGCACCACGACGGCCGCCGGCTTGCGGCCGGTGACGATGGAAGCATTGACCGTGCCGCCCGACAGCAGGCTGCCATCGTTGTCGACGCGCACCAGCACGTCGAGGGCGCGGCTGGCTTCGTTGACGGTCGGCTTGACGTCCTCGACGGTGCCGCCGATGAACTTGCCGGGCCGGTGCGGCAGGCCGAGGCGCACCGGCTGGCCGGCGCGGATGCGCGCGGCGGCGGCTTCGGGATACGGCAGGTGGGCGCGCAGGACCCGGTTGGAGACCAGCCGGAACAGCGGGTCGCCGACCTTCACGTAGTCGCCGGGCGAGACGATCTGCGTCTCGATGATGCCATCCACCGGCGCGACGACTTTCGTGCGGCCGAGGTTGTTGCGGGTTGCTCCGCTGCGCGCCTTGGCTGTGGCCAGCTGGGCGCGCAGCGCGTCGCGCTGGGCGAGTGCGTCGTCGGCGCCGTTGCGCGAGATGAAGCCGCGGGCGACGAGGTTCTGCTGGCGTTCGGCGAAGCGTTCGGCCTGGGCGACGAGGGATGCGAGGCGGGCGATCTCGGCGGCGTCGGACTGGCCCTGGATGTGGAAGTCGGAGGCGTCCAGCTCGGCGAGGGCCTGCCCCTTTTTCACCCGGTCGCCGCTGTGGGCGGCGACGGCGGTGACGCGGCCGGCGACCTCGGCGGCGACCTTCGGATCGATCAGCGCCTCGAGGGTGCCGAGGGTGTCCTCGGTGACATCCAGCGCCATCCGCTGCGCGGTGAAGGCGGTGACCGGCGTGGCCGGCGGGCCGGACGGCCGGGCGGCGGTGGCGTCGGGCTTGCCGCCGCAGCCGGCGAGCCCGAGGGCGAGGAGCAGGGAAACGCGGGGGGCGAGACGCATGTCGGGGCCTTCGGGCAGACGGCGGGTTTACGCGAGGGGGCGTTCGCCCTTGAGGAGGTGTTCGAGCGTTTCGCGCTCGCGGATGACGTGCACGGTGTCGCCATCGACGAGCACCTCGGCGGCGCGCGGGCGGGTGTTGTAGTTGGAACTCATCGTCATGCCGTAGGCGCCGGCCGACAGGATCGCCAGCAGGTCGCCGGTGGCGACCGCAAGGTCGCGGTCGTGGCCGAGGAAGTCGCCGCTCTCGCAGATCGGGCCGACCACTTCGTAGCGGGTCGCGGGGATAGGGCGCGGGGCCACGGCGACGATCTCGTGGTAGGCGTCGTACAGCGCCGGGCGGGCCAGATCGTTCATCGCCGCATCGATGATGGCGAAGCTCTTCTCGACGCCGGGCTTGAGGTATTCGATGCGGGTCAGCAGCAGGCCGGCGTTGCCGACCAGCGAGCGGCCGGGCTCGAAGCACAGCGCCTCGTCGCGGCCGGCGAAGCGTTCGAGCAGCGGCTTGAGGTAGGCGGTGGGCGTCGGCGGCTCTTCGTCGCGGTAGCGGATGCCGAGCCCGCCGCCGAGGTCGATGTGGTCGAGCTTGATGCCTTCGCGGGCGAGCTGGTCGACCAGGCCGAGAATCTTGTCGGCCGCCTCGGCCATCGGCGCCGGGTCGAGGAGCTGCGAGCCGATGTGGCAGTCGATGCCGCTGATCTCGATGTTCGGCAGCCGGGCGGCGCGGCGGTAGAGGTCCAGCGCTTCGGTGAAGGCGACGCCGAACTTGTTGCTGCGCAGGCCGGTGGAAATGTAGGGGTGGGTGTTGGGATTGACGTCCGGATTGACGCGGAAGGCGATCGGCGCGCGCTTGCCGAGGCTGCCGGCGATTTCGTTGAGACGGTCGAGTTCGGCAGCGGATTCGACGTTGAAGCAGCCGATGCCGGATTCGAGCGCGTAGCGCATCTCGGCGGCGTTCTTGCCGACGCCCGAGAAGATCACCTTGCCGGCATCGCCGCCGGCAGCCAGCACGCGGGCCAGTTCGCCGCCGGAGACGATGTCGAAGCCGGCGCCGAGCTTGGCGAACACCGACAGGATGCCGAGACTGGAGTTGGCCTTGACGGCGTAGCACACCAGCGACTTGCGCAGGCCGAGGGCGCGCTGGTAGGACGCGTAGGCTTCGGTGAGGGCGGCGCGCGAATAGACGTAGGTTGGCGTGCCGAAGCGGTCGGCGATGTCGGCGAGGGCGACCCCTTCGAGGGTCAGGCCGGCGGGGCCGGTCGTGAGCGTCGGTACGGGGAGGGCGGTCGTCATTGGGCGGAGTCCTGGGGGGCGGGTTTGTTATGATCGGCGGCCGGCGCAGCCGGTGTCGGCGCGGGGGCCGGTTTGGGGGCGGGGCGGGCGACGGGCTTGGGGGGCTGCGGCAGGTACAGCGGCCCCTTGACGCCGCAGCCGCCCAGCACGATCAGGCCGCAGGCCGCGGCGGCAATGGCGATGGTTCGCATGAGTTCCGCGCAAAAGCGGGAATGTTAACAGAACAAGGGGTGGGGCGATGGACGAAGCAGATTTCAACGCACTGGCGGACGCCGAACTGGCGCGCCTCGAAGGCCTGCTCGAAGGCTGCGATGCCGATTTCGACTACGAGGTGAAGCCCGGCGGCGTGCTGGAGCTGGAGTTCGACAACGGCACCAAGATCATCGTCAACCGCCATACGGCGGCGCGCGAGATCTGGCTGGCGGCCAAGTCGGGCGGCTTTCATTTCCGGCCCGACGGCGGGCGCTGGCTCGGCACGCGCGACGGCGCGGATTTCTACGCCGTGCTGTCGCGCTGCATGTCGGAGCAGGCCGGCGAGGCGGTCAGTCTGGCCGGCTGACCGCCCCGTGGCCGTTCAGTTGGCGGGCGCCGCGGCGGGGGTTTCGTCGGCCGGCGAGGTGCTGGCGGGCTCCTGGGGCGCCTCGACCGGGGCAGCCGGGAGGTTTTCCTTGTAGATCATTTCCTCGGTGCTGCTGCCGGCCGGCTGGATGCGGATCAGGCCCGGCGGTGCGGTCGGGTAGGTTTCCGGCACGCCGTCGAGGGCTTTGCGCATGTAGTTGATCCACATCGGCAGCGCCGCGGCGCCGCCGGTTTCGCCGCTGCCGAGCTTCTTCGGCTGGTCGAAACCGATCCATGCCACCGCGACGACGGTGGGCTGGTAGCCGCAGAACCAGGCGTCGACGTATTCGTTGGTGGTGCCGGTCTTGCCGGCCAGGTCGCCGCGCTTGAGGACCAGCGCCTTGGTGGCGGTACCGCGGCGCACGACGTCCTTCATGATCGAATCCATCAGGTAGGCGTTGCGCTCGTCGATGGCGCGTTCGGCCGTCTCGCCGGCCACCGGCGGATCGACGCGGGCCAGCACGTTGCCGGCTTCGTCGCGGATTTCCTTCACGAGGTAGGGTTCGATGCGGTAGCCGCCGTTGGCGAACACCGAGTAGCCGCGCAGCATCTGCCAGGGGGTCACGGAGCCGGCGCCGAGGGCCATCGTGAGATAGGGCGGATGGCGTTCGGCGTCGAAGCCGAACTTGGTGACGTAGTCCTGGCCGTAGCGCGCGCCGATCGACTTCAGCAGGCGGATCGAAACCATGTTTTTGGAGCGGGCCAGGGCGGTGCGCAGCGAGATCGGGCCGTCGTACTTGCCGTCGTAGTTCTTCGGTTCCCACGCCTGGCTGCCGGTTTCGCCGGACGAGAAGGAAAGCGGCGCGTCGTCCACCACGCTGTTCGGGCTGTAGCCCTTTTCGAAGGCGGCCGAGTAGATGAAGGGTTTGAAGCTGGAGCCGGGCTGCCGCCACGCCTGGGTGACGTGGTTGAACTTGTTGCGGTTGAAGTCGAAGCCGCCGGCCAGCGCGCGGATCGCGCCGGTGCGCGGGTCGGCCGCGGCGAGCGCGCCTTCGACTTCCGGCAGCTGGGTGATCTCCCAGTGGTTGTCCGTGCGCGTGATGCGGATCACGGCGCCGGGGCGGATACGCTTGTTGGGCGGAGCCTTGTCGCCGAGCATGCTGGATGCAAAGCGCAGGCCGTCGCCGTTGATCTTGATGGTTTCGCCGTAGCGGTAGGCGCTGACCGTGCCGCCGCCGGCGCGGGTCACGATGGCAGCCAGCAGGTCGTCGTAGTCGGGAATCTCGGCCAGCACCTCGTCCAGCGATTCGGTCTGCTCGCCGTTCATGCGGGCGGGGTCGACGTAGCTTTCGGCGCCGCGGTAGCCGTGGCGGCGGTCGTAGTCCATGACGCCGCGACGCAGGGCCCGGTAGGCGGCGTCCTGCTCGGCCTTGTTGATCGTCGTGATCACCTTGATGCCGCGGGTGTAGGCCTCCTCGCGGTATTGCTCGAAGGCGATCTGGCGGGCCATTTCGGCGACGTAGTCGGCACTGCTGCCGAAGTCGGTGGCGGCGCTGGTGACCACCTTCAGCGGTGCGTCGGCGGCCTGCTGCTGTTCGGCGGCGGTGATGAAACCGAGTTCGGCCATGCGACGCAGCACGTATTGCTGACGCAGTGCGGCGCGCTTCGGGTTGACGACCGGGTTGTAGGCCGACGGGGCCTTGGGCAGCCCGGCCAGCATCGCGGCTTCGGGGACGTTGAGGTCGCGGATGGATTTGCCGAAGTAGGTCTGCGCGGCGACGGCGAAACCGTAGGCGCGCCGGCCGAGGAAGATCTGGTTGATGTAGACCTCGAGGATCTGGTCCTTGCTGAGGTTCTGCTCGATCTTGAAGGCGAGGAGGATTTCGTAGAGCTTGCGCGAGATCGTCTTCTCGCGGGTCAGGAAGAAGTTGCGCGCCACCTGCATGGTGATCGTCGAGGCGCCCTGGCGCTTGCCGCCGGTGGCCAGGTTGGCGCCGGCGGCGCGCAGGATGCCGAGGAAGTCGACGCCCGAATGCTGGTAGAAACGGTCGTC
The DNA here is from genome assembly GCA_015657735.1 of Zoogloeaceae bacterium. Lineage (GTDB taxonomy): Bacteria > Pseudomonadota > Gammaproteobacteria > Burkholderiales > Rhodocyclaceae > Zoogloea. The sequence goes on along the minus strand of SSSX01000415.1, from coordinate 2,751 downwards.
CTCAGCGGCCAGGATGGCGTGCTTGAGCACCGGCGGAACGTCCTGGATGTGCACGAAGGCGCGGCGCTCTTCGCCGTATTCACCGATGAGTGCGCCGTCGGCGGTATAGACGCGCAGCGGGATCTTGGGGTGGTAGTCGGTGAGCGCTTCCAGCGACGGCAGCGTGGGCCACGCAAAGGCGACGGCAAGGGCGAGAATCGCGGCGCCGATGGCGACCAGGCCGAGGATGATGGCAAGGGGGTAGAGTACCCAGCGCATGGGAGGGGTGGGAAGCGGAGTAAAGTGCGGCATTATACGAGGATGCCCTGTTTGCCGCCCGTTATCCGGGATGCGGTTTTACAGGGCCTTGCTTTACACCTGTCATGGTTGTTGCTAGGATTTCAAGTAGATTGTTGTTATTGCGTCTAACGTAAAGAATTTTCAGGATTTTTTGTGATCGACCTCTCCTTTCTCAGCCCCCGGGCGCGCCCTCTGATCGGTGTCGACATCTCGTCGTCGTCGGTCAAGATGGTCGAGCTGTCCGCAGTTTCCGGAGGCGGGTATCGGGTCGAGCGTTACGCGATCGAGGCGCTTCCCCGCGAGGCGGTGACCGACGGTAACATCGCCAACCTCGAAGCGGTCGCCGAAGCGATCCGCCGCGGCTGGCGGAGGCTCGGTACCGCTACCCGCTTCGTTGCACTGGCGCTGCCCGCTTCGGCGGTCATCACGAAGAAGATCATCCTGCCGTCCGGGCTGCGCGACCAGGAACTGGAAGTCCAGGTCGAATCGGAGGCCAACCAGTACATCCCTTTCGCCCTCGACGAGGTCAATCTCGATTTCCAGGTCATCGGCCCGGCCGCCTCGGGCGCCGACGAAGATGAGGTGCTGATCGCCGCGTCGCGCAAGGAAAAGGTCGAAGACCGGGTGGCGGCGGCCGAAGCGGCCGGCCTCAAGGCGCTGGTGATGGATGTCGAATCCTACGCCGCGCTGTCGGCCTTCGAACTCGTCCAGGCGCAGCTGCCCGGGCAGGGCGAGGACAAGATCATCGCGCTGGTCGATGCCGGCGCCAACGTGATGAACGTGTCGGTCCTGCGCAACGGCGTGCAGATCTATGCGCGGGAGCAGGCCTTCGGCGGCTTTCTGCTGACCCAGGACATCATGCGGCATTTCGGCATGTCCCTCGAGGAGGCCGAAACCACCAAGCGCACCGGCTCGCTGCCGGAGAACTACGAATCCGACCTGCTGCGGCCCTTCATGGATGCCCTCGCGCTGGAGGTGTCGCGGGCCCTGCAGTTCTTCTTCACCTCGACCCAGTTCAATCAGGTGGATCACATCGTGCTTGCCGGCGGTTGCGCGGTCATTCCGGGTCTCGCCGACACCGTCGCCGGCCGCACCCAGGTCGAGACGCTGGTTGCCAACCCCTTCGCGGGCATGACCCTGAGCTCCAAGATCCGCCCGAAAAACCTGGCTGCCGATGCCCCGGCCCTGCTGGTCGCCTGCGGACTGGCGCTGCGGAGGTTCGATTCGTGATTCGCATCAACCTGCTTCCCCACCGGGAAGAGAAACGCAAGGCCCGCCGCCAGCAGTTCGCGCTGTTCGCCGCCATCGTGGCGGTGGCCGGGCTGGCCGTGTGGTTCATCGGCCACACGATCGTTGCCCGCTATGTGGATGGTCAGGAGGCGAAGAACGCCTTCCTGAAGGAAGAAATCGCGGTGCTCGACAAGGAGATCGCCGAGATCAAGGGGCTGCGCGAACAGGCCGAGGCGCTGCTGTCGCGCAAGCAGGTGATCGAGTCCCTGCAGACCAACCGGACCGAAACCGTGCAGGTCTTCAACGAGCTGGCGCGGCAGATGCCGGAAGGGCTCTATCTGAAGGGCCTCAAGCAGACCGGTGCGCGGATCAACCTGACCGGCTACGCCCAGTCGAACGCGCGGGTTTCCGCGCTCATGCGCAATCTCGAGGCCTCGCCCAACCTTGAGCGCGCTGATCTCGTCGAAGTCAAGGCGGCGACGCTGAACAACCGCCGGGTCAGCGAGTTCAGTCTCAACGTCAGCGTCGAGCGCCCGAAAACCGTCGATGCCGGCGGCAAGGCCAAGGGGAAACTCCCCGTGATCGCAGGGGGTAAGCCGTAATGGTGGCGAAGGCGTCGATCGAGCAGCTGCGCAATCAGGATTACCGGAACCTGCTGCGCGAGTTCAGGGGGCTGGACCCCAACGATCCGGGCCAGTGGCCGCTGCTCCCGCGGGTGACGACGCTGGTGGTGATCTTTCTGGTGATCGTCGGCGGCGGGTGGTGGTTCGACTGGAGCGACCAGCTGGACCAGCTCGACGCCAAGAAGAAGGAAGAGGCGACCCTCAAGGAAGACTGGATCGGCAAGAAGCGTCAGGCGATCAACCTGCCCGAATACAAGCGCCAGCTGAGCGAGATCGACCGTCAGTTCGGTGCCCTGCTCAAGCAGCTGCCGAACCGCTCCGAGATGGAGTCGCTGCTGGCCGACATCAACCAGGCCGGGCTCGGGCGCGGTCTGCAGTTCGAGCTGTTCAAGCCGGGTTCCGAAGGGATGAAGGATTTCTACGCCGAGCTGCCGATCGCCGTGCGGGTCACCGGCGGCTACCACGATCTCGGCGAATTCGTCAGCGACGTGGCGCAGATGCCGCGCATCGTGACCCTCAACGACATCGCAATCGAGGCGCAAAAGGACGGCAGCCTCAAGTTCGACGCGACGGCGGTGACCTACCGCTACCTGGATGACGAAGAAGTGGCCAAGCTGCG
>SSSX01000414.1 GCA_015657735.1 Zoogloeaceae bacterium | reverse complement strand
GCGCGTCGTGCTGTTCGTGCACCTGCGCCCCGGCGTCGCCCTCGATGACGCGCTGCAGAAGAAGATCCGCGACCACATCCGCGCCCGCACCACGCCGCGCCACGTGCCGGCCAAGATCGTGCAGGTCGAGGACATCCCGCGCACCAAGAGCGGCAAGATCGTCGAACTGGCCGTGCGCGACATCGTCCACGGCCGGCCGGTGAAGAATCAGGAAGCTCTCGCCAATCCGGGCGTGCTCGCGCAGTACGCCAACTGCGAGGAACTGACGCGCGACTGAGCACGCGCCGGCAGCCTCAGGGTTTTTCTCCGGGTCAGTGGTGGCTCGGGGTGGCGGCGCTCGACGAACCACTGCTGTCCTCGCCCCCGCCGTTGCTGCCCCCGCCGGCCGCCACGCCGATGCCGATCGCGAGCACGGCGGCAATGCCGAGCGGAATCACCGGTACGCCGAGCACGGTGGCTTCCGCCGCACCGGCCGCCAGTCCGGTTTCGCCGGCACCTGTGCCGGCGGTCTCGGGGGATGGCACCTGCGATGTCTGCTGCGTGAGCTGCTGATTCCGGACCTGCTGCTGCTGCGAGCAGGATTGCGCAACGGCCTTGCGCACGGCTTCGGCACAGACACGCGATGCTTCGCGCGGACACTGCTTGCGCACCTGCTGGGCAACGGCGTCCTCGCAGCTGGTCGGCGTCGAACTGGCCGATGCGGCGTTGCTGTTGCCCTGTTGCTGGGCCGAGGCGGGCAGCGCGGAAATCATCAGGATGCCGGCCAGGGCCGGGGCGAGCGAGCGCTGCAGGGTGAATCTCCTGAGCATGGCGGAATACTCCATACGTGAAAGGATGATGATGGCTGCCAAGAGACCGGATCGGAGCGACGATCAGGAACCGATCAAAAAGCAAGTACCGGTCCATATTAACAATCTGTCACCGGTTTTCACGCCACCCGTCACGCACGCATTGCTGCCCATGTCCCCTGCACCCCTGTCCTGCCACCGGCACCCGTTTCCTCAGGCCCGGTGACCGGTGTGCACCACGCCGGTGCCCTCCGGTTCAGCCGAGCGCCGCCAGGCGGGCGAGCAGCGTCGCCCGGCCGGCATCGAAGCGGGTGCCGATCTGCTGCAGCTGCGCGCTCAGACCCGCAGGCAGTGGCGCGGCATCGGCCGAGGGCGGCGCTTCATCGCTTGCAGGCGCGTCGATCTCGATCTGCAGCACCCGCTCCGTGACCGCGCCGCCGGCGTCACGCTCCCGGATGCGCAGTTCGATGGTTCCGCGCACGCCATCCGGCACCTGACCGCTGATGCGGCCGGTCGCGGGATCGAAATTCATCCACGCCGGCAGTGCCTCGCCGGTGCTCAGCCGTACCTCACGCGTACCGCCGGCCGTCAGCGGCGGCAGCGAGAACCCGAAGCTGCTGCCGGCCCGCAGGCTTTCCGGCGCCAGCGCCGGCCGCTCGAAGCCCGTCCCCGCTCCCGTGCCGTTATCCGGCCGCAAGCCAGATATGAGCAGCGGCGGCGGGGCGTTCGGGGTGCTCAGGGGCGGGATGGGGTTCGAATAGGTCTGCAAGGTATTGCGAACCTGCTCGAAGCCGACGCCGGGCGCCGGCGGGCGGACCATCAGCGTGTCATTGCCGTAGACCGCATCGCGCACGGCATCGTCGCTGCCGATGCCGGAATCGCCGGTGACCGCCGCGAGCACGAGATTCGGCTGCACGGCGGAGGTCGGGGCAAAGGTCGTTGGCGCAGGCGCCGAGGTCGGGCTGAGCGGCGCAGTGGAGTTGACCGGCACCGGACTGCGGGTTTCGAGCACGGTCACCTGTACCGTGCCGATGGCCGTGGCGCCGTTGCGATCGGTCACGGTATACCGGAAAGCATCCTGGCCGGAGAAACCGAATTCCGGTTCGTAATAAATCCGGCCGTCGGCTTCGATGCGAACCGTACCGTGAGCCGGCGATTCGACGGCAGTGACGCGCAGCGCGTCGCCCGCATCGACATCGCTGTCGTTGGCGAGCACGTTGATGACGATTGCCGTTTCCATGTCGGTGGTCACGGCATCGTTCGCGGCAACCGGCGCGTCATTGGTATTGAGCCAGGGCTGTGCAACGCTCCCCTGGTAGTGCAAAGTGTCGCGCCCTCACAGCCGCCGATGCGTAAAGTACTTGTTAAAACAATGTCTTGATCACATTCCCGACCATCGCCGTGCCCAAGGCCGGATGTACGATCTGCCGCACCTGCTGCTGTTCTGCATCCTGGGGCTGACGGCCGGAGCGAAGTCGTACCGGCAACTGCATCAGTACATCCGGGCGCATCTGCCGCGGCTGCAGACCGAGTTCGGCTGCCGCTGGCGGCGGGTGCCGGCGTACACGGCGATTCGCTATGCGCTGCGCCATCTCGACGTGCAGGCGGTCAGCGATGCTCTGGAGGCCCACGCCGCGCGGCTGCGTCCGCAGACGGGCGATGAGCCGCCACCGCGCCCGGCAGCCATCGCCATTGACGGCAAGACGCTGCGCGGCAGCGTGTCGCAGTTCGAGGACCGCCTGGCCGCCCAGGTGCTCAGTGCCCTTGCCATCGACGGACCGCTGGTGCTGGCGCATGTGGTCATCGAGGACGGCGACAAGAACCACGAAATCCCGGCCGCCGCGCAGTTGATCGAGACCCTGGGGCTGAGCGGGCAGGTGTTCACGCTCGATGCACTGCACTGCCAAAAAAAACACTCGACACCGTCCTCGACAGCGATAACGACCTGATCGTACAGGTCAAAGGCAATCAGCCGAAGCTGCACACGGCCATCGCCGAACTGGCCGCCGCGCAGCCGCCACGCGAGCGCCACGTCGAAACTGATCCACCCCGGCGCGGCCGGCGTGAACGGCGCGAGGTGCGCGTCTTTCCCCTGGCCCCGGAGTTCGGCCACGACCACTGGCAGGGGCGCTTCCGGCTGGCCATCGAAGTGCGCCGCCTCACCCAGGAGCGCGCCCGCACGGCCAGTGGCTGGCGCGTGCGCAACCACACCACCCACTACTACCTGTCCACCGCCGAGTTCAGCGCCAAGGACTGCGCCCGCTACGTGCGCGAGCACTGGCACATCGAAAACCGCCTGCACTACGTCCTCGACCAGAGCCTCGGCGAGGACGCCGCCCGCATCCGCCGCAATCCCGGCGTCGTCGCGGCCTTGCGCCATTTCGCGCTCAACCTGATGCGCTTCAACGGCGAGCAGTGCATCGCTGCCGCCCTCTACGACAACGCGCTTTGTCTTGACAAT
>SSSX01000413.1 GCA_015657735.1 Zoogloeaceae bacterium | reverse complement strand
TACCCGGTCACGGCATTCGGGGGTCTTGCAGTCCGCGAAGTTGTCGAAATCGGTGGCACGTCCTTCCAGGTGCGAGACATCCGTGCCGTGGGCGACGGCTCTGAGATCCGCGCCAAGCTCACCCGGCTGTAAACCCATGGCAGATAACTCGATCCGCGAGCAGATTCTGCTGGCGGTGATGGCGGCTGTCCGTCCGGCAGTCGAAGGCCTGGGGGCTACGTTACATCGGTCGCCCTCGGTGGCCATCAGCCGCGAACTTTGCCCAGCTCTGGCGGTGTTTCCCGAGTCGGAGTCCATCGCCGAGCGCGCCAACGACCGCGTCACACGCGAACTGACCGTTCGCGTCGTGGCTCTGGCTCGGGCCGTTCCACCCGCGTCTCCCGAAACCGAGGCCGACCGCCTGCTTACCGCCGCGCACGCCGCCTTGTTTGCGGACGGCACGTTTGGTGGGTTGGCGCTGGGCATCCGTGAGCAGGAAAGCGAGTGGGAGGTCGAGGACGCCGATGCGGTGGCCGTGGCCCTCCCGGCGCGTTACCGCATCTCGTACCGGACGCTGGCCAATGACCTTTCAACCCTTGGATGACACCTATGACCCAACTTGTCCTGATGCGCCCGCACACCCACGCGGGCAAGACGTATGGCGTCGGTGACCGGATCGAGATCGACGCGACATCAGCCGACTGGCTGATCGCGCACGGCATCGCCACGCCGGAGCCGACCGTCCCAACCGCTGAACCCATCCCCGAACCCCAACCCCTCCAACGCAAGGAACCCAAGCAATGAGCACCTATGCCAGTTTTCAAGGCCGCGTCTTCCTCGGCAAGCGCGACACCGACGGCCTTCCCATCGAAGTGCGCTCGCCCGGCAACGTCGCCGAGCTGAAGCTCTCCCTCAAGACCGACGTCCTGGAGCACTACGAGAGCCAGACCGGCCAGCGCTCGCTCGATCACCGAATGGTCAAGCAGAAGTCCGCCACCGTGAACCTCACCATCGAGGAATTCACCAAGGAGAACCTTGCGCTGGCCCTGTACGGCAACCACGTCGTCGGCACGCCGGGCACGGTTACCGGCGAGCCGGTGGGCGGTGCCACGCCGATTGCGGGTGACCGCTACTTCCTGGCCCACCCGAAGGTGTCGTCCTTGGTCGTGGTGGATTCGGCTGGCACGCCCGCGACCTTGGTCTTGGGTACGAACTACACGGCTGACCCTGACTTCGGTGCCCTCCAGTTTCTGGATACCACCGGCCTCACCGCACCGTTCAAGGCCAGCTATGCCTATGGCGTGGCCACCGAGATCGGTATCTTCACGCAGGCACTGCCGGAGCGCTTCCTGCGGCTCGAAGGCATCAACACGGCCCAGGGGAATGCCAAGGTGCTGGTCGAGCTCTACCGCGTGGCCTTCGATCCGCTGAAGGAAATCTCTTTCATCTCGGACGAGTACAACAAGTTCGAGCTGGAGGGATCGCTGCTCGCAGACACCACCAAGCCCTTCGACGCGGTGCTGGGCCAGTTCGGCCGCATCGTGCAACTGTGATGGGTGCCGCCATGAGTGATCTGGACACCCTGATTCCGCAGGCGGTCGAGCTGGTGATCGACGGTGAGCCGCTGGCCATCAAACCGCTGAAGGTCGGGCAGATGCCCGGCTTTCTGCGCGCGATCTCGCCGGTGATGCAGCAGCTCACTGCCTCCAACATCGACTGGCTGGCGCTGTTCGGCGAGCGTGGTGATGACCTGTTGTCGGCCATCGCCATTGCCGTCGGCAAGCCTCGGGCGTGGGTCGACGAACTGGCCGCCGACGAGGCCATCCTGCTGGCGGCCAAGGTGATCGAGGTGAACGCCGATTTTTTTACCCGGACGGTGATTCCGAAGCTCGACGGTCTGTTCGGCCAAGTGAAGCTGCCGCCCATCGTGAAAACGGTGGCTGGTTCGACGCCGTCCAGCACCTGATCGAGCACGGCCACCGCCTGCCGGACATCCTCGACTACACCTTGGCGCAGGTGTGCGGCTTCGTCGCAGCGACGGCGCGCACCGATGCGGCCCGCGATGCACGGCTGCTGTCCGTGATTGCCATCGGCACGCGCAGCGATGCCCGCCACCTCGACCAAACCCTCGACCGACTCACCGACAAAGCCGCCGACCGTGCCTGACGACCATGCGCATTTCCGTTCAGATCGATAGCGCCGCAGCCCAGGCGCAGTTGCGCCGCTGGGGCGTTGATTTCCGCGACAAGGTCAAGAAGGCGGTCGCACGCGCCATTGCCAGCGAGGCGACCGAACTCAAGCAGGACGTGCGCAGCCACGTTGCGAGCCAGATGGCCGTGGTCAAGAAGTCCTTCCTCAAGGGCTTTACCGCCAAGGTACTGGACAAAGACCCGAACCGACTGCCTGCGCTCTACGTGGGTTCGCGCATTCCGTGGTCGGGGATGCACGAGACCGGCGGCCAGATTGCCGGGCGGATGCTGATTCCACTGAACGGTCGGGTGGGCCGCAAGCGCTTCAAGGCGCAGGTGGCCGAGCTGATGCGCGGCGGCAATGCCTATTTCATCAAGAACGCGAAAGGAAACATCGTCCTGATGGCCGAGAACATCAAAGAGCACGACCGGCCACTGGCGGGCTTCAAGCGCCGCTACCGCAAGGCAGAGGGTATCAAGCGCCTCAAGCGCGGCGCGGACATCCCGATTGCCGTCCTGGTGCCCAAGGTCGTACTCAAGAAGCGCCTCGATGTCGAGCGGCTGGTCGCGGGTCGCATCCCGCGTTTGGCGGCGGCCGTCGAGAAACAGATCGGCACGGTGGATTGATTCATGGCCAAGCGAATATCCATCCTCGTCGCGCTCGAAGGGGCCGACGAGGGGCTCAAACGCGCCATCACGTCTGCCGAGCGCAGTCTCGGTGAGCTGTCGACCACCGCCAAGACGGCCGGGGCGAAGGCTGCCGCCGGAATGGCCGAGGTCAAGGCCGGGATGTCGGCCTTCGGCGATCAGGTGGCGACGGCCAAGACGCAGTTGCTGGCCTTCCTATCGATCAGCTGGGCGGCAGGAAAGGTGCAGGAGATAGTCCAGATCGCCGACGCCTGGAACATGATGTCGGCTCGCCTGAAGCTGGCGACGGCGGGACAGCGTGAATTCACGACCGCGCAATCGGCCCTGTTCGACATCGCACAGCGCATTGGTGTGCCGATTCAGGAAACGGCCACCCTGTACGGCAAGCTCCAGCAGGCCGTGCGGATGCTGGGTGGCGAGCAGAAGGACGCGCTCACGATCACCGAGAGCATTTCGCAGGCACTGCGCCTGTCGGGTGCATCGGCCACCGAAGCGCAGTCGTCCCTGCTGCAGTTCGGGCAGGCGCTCGCCTCCGGGGTGCTGCGGGGCGAGGAATTCAACTCCGTCGTCGAGAACAGCCCCCGTCTGGCGCAGGCCCTCGCCGATGGATTGAACGTGCCCATCGGGCGGCTGCGCAAGCTGGCCGAAGAAGGCCGCCTGACTGCTGACGTGGTGGTCAACGCGCTCATGAGCCAGAAGGACAAGCTGGCCAGCGAATACGCCCAACTGCCGCAGACAGTGAGCCAGGCCTTCGAGCGCCTGCGCAATGCCTTCGGGCAGTGGATCAACCGGGTCGATGAATCGACTGGCTTGACCAAGAAGCTGGCCGAGGCGCTGACATTTCTCGCCAACAACCTCGACACGGTGATGCAGTGGTTGAAGCGCATCGCCGAAGTCGGTCTGGCGGTGCTGATCTACCGCCTGATCCCGGCGCTGATCACGGCGTGGCAGACCGCCGGTGCGGCGGCAGTCACGGCCGCCAGTGCCACTGCGGCGGCGTGGACGACGGCGAATCTGTCGGTGTCGGCCGCCGTGGCCAGCGTCGGCTTGCTCAAGACGGCGTTCGCCGTGCTGGGTGCCTTCCTGGTCGGCTGGGAGATCGGGACTTGGCTGTCGGAGAAGTTCGAGATCGTCCGCAAGGCGGGCATCTTCATGGTCGAGATGCTGGTCAAGGCGGTTGAGCAGCTGCGCTACCGCTGGGAAGCCTTCGCCGCCATCTTCACGTCGGACACGATTGCCGATGCCACCAAGCGCCACGAGGCACGGCTTGCGGAAATGAACCAGATCTTCGCGCAGATGTATGCCGACGCGACCAAGGGTTCGGATGCTGCCAAGGGCGCGATGAATACCGCCGCGACGGCTGCCGAGGAGATCGCCAAGCGTCTGGAGGCTGTGCGCCAGGGCACGCAGGAAGCGGTCGGTCGCGGCATCGAGGCCGTCCACAGCGCTCTGGAGAAGCTGAAATCTCGCCTTGGTGAGGTTGAGCAGGCCGTCGGCAAGGCCAATCAGACGGTCAACGACGCCACTGCCAAGATGGCCGAGGCGTACAAGGGTCTGACTTCAATCGTCGAAGCCAACCTCCAGCGCCAGATCGAGGCCGTGAAGGCACGCTACCAGCAGGAACAGTCGGCGCTGGAGACATCCAAGCAGTCCGAAGCGGCGCTGATCACCAAGTCGACGCAGTTGCTGACGGATGCCCTCACGCAGCAGACCACGTTGCGGCGGCAGTCCACGACCGACACGCTGAAGCTCATTGACGATGAGTCGAAAGCCCGGATCGAGTCGGCCCGCCGCCAGGGTCAGACGGAAGAAGAGCGCCGCGCCAACGTCCAGCGGGTCGAAAACGACATCCTGGCCACCAAGCGCCAGACGATGACGCAGGCGCTGGCCGAGTACCGACAGCATATCGATGCGCTCAACGCCGAGGCCAACCGGCATCTGGCCGAGATCAAGCGGATCGAGGAAGAGAAGCGCCAGCTCTCGATGACGACGGAGGAACGTGTTCGCGACATCCGTCGCCAGGGCATGACCGACTTCGAGGCCACGGAAGACCGCAAGCGTCAGATCGCCGAGTACCAGGGGAAGGCCCGCGAGGCGCTGGCCAATGGCGAGTTCGAGCAGGCCCGGCAACTGGCCCAAAAGGCGATGGATTTGGCCTCGCAGGTGGCCAGCTCGCAAACCAGCGAGGCCAAGCGCGGCGAAGACGCCCGCAAGCAGTCCGAGCAGGCGGTTTCTCAGGTCACCCAACTGGAATCGCAGTCCCGCGATGCCTACCGCAAGCAGGAATATGCGCAAGCCGAAGCCCTGATGCGTCAGGCAGACGCGTTGCGCGCCGAACTGGCCCAGAAGACCAAGGATGCCGACGCACAGATCGCACAGGGCAAGGATGGCGTCAACCAAGCCATCCAGCGCATCCGGGAATCAGAAGAGATTCTCAACAAGACCCTGGATGCAGAAGCCAAGGCACACCAGACCGCCGCGCAGTCGGCATTGACCGCGCGCGATCAGATCCAGCAGACCCTCACCCAGACCGAAAACCAGATCGACCAGATCACGGCCAAGCTGAAAGACGGTCTGAAGGTCACGCTGGATGCCGACACGACGCGCTTCGACAAAGCCATCGCTGACCTCGACAAGGCCATCGCCGAGAAGGAGTACCTGCTCCAGATTCAGGCCGACTTGCAGGAGGCCGAGAAGAAGCTGCAGCAGTACGAGCAGCTGCTCAAAGAGGGCAAGACGCTGCCGGTCGATGCCGACGTGTCCAAGGCCAAGGAGGCGCTGGACAAGCTCAAGACCTACGCCGACC
>SSSX01000055.1 GCA_015657735.1 Zoogloeaceae bacterium | reverse complement strand
TTCCCATCCCGAACAGGAACGTGAAACAAGACCGCGCCAATGATAGTGCACACTCGTGCGTGAAAGTAGGTCATCGTCAGACTACCCACACCACACTCACCCCCTCAGGCACCAGGCCTCAGGGGGTGATGTGCTTTGGAACAAATAAAATCAACTGCAGGGCAGACATGAACGCGAGATTGCGGATTGCGATCAATGGTTACGGACGCATCGGGCGTTGTTTCTTGCGCGCGTTGATGGTGTCGCCGTTGCGTGACAGATTTGCTGTTGTCGCAATCAACGAACCGTCCGATCTGGCAAGCATGGCGTACCTGACGCGTTTCGACTCGACGCACGGGTGTTTCCCGGGGACGGTCGATGTCGGCGATGGCTGTCTGCGCATCGACGGTGCGGATATCCCCGTCTTTCACGCGTGCACGCCGGATGGTGTGAATTGGGCTGCGCTTGGTGTGGACCTGTTGATCGAGGCGTCCGGAATCTACGGATATCGGCACGAACTCGAGACTTTCCTCGCGGCCGGTTGTCGTCGACTGTTGTTGTCCCATCCTGGGCATAGTGCGGTCGATGTGGATCGAACGGTTGTTTTTGGCATGAATGATGCGTTGCTGACCGGTGAGGAGCGCATCGTGTCGGCAGCATCCTGCACGACCAACGCCATCGTGCCGATTCTGGCGATGCTTGACGAAGCCTATGGCCTCGATCATGCGTTGCTGACGACATTGCATTCGGTGATGAACGATCAGCCCTTGATCGACGGCTACCATCACACCGACCTGCACCGGACGCGCTCGGCGATGCAGTCGATGATTCCGGTGTCGACCGGGCTGGCAAAGGGGGTGGCGCGCCTGCTGCCCGAGTTGGGCGGTCGTATCGAAGCCAAGGCGATCCGGGTGCCGGTGGTGAATGTGTCGGCGATCGATCTGGTTGCCACGCTGCGCCGCGGGACAAGCGCGGCCGAGGTGAATGCGCTGCTGAAAAACGCGGCTGACAGTTCCGCGCGTATCGCCTACACGGCGGCGCCCCACGCATCGATCGATTTCAATCACAGCCCGCATTCGGCGATCGTCGATGCAGGACAGATCCGGATGAGCGGCGATCGGCTGCTCAATCTGCTGATCTGGTTCGACAACGAGTGGGGTTTTGCCAACCGGATGCTCGACGTGGCGGCCTGCTGGGGCGAGCGGATGCGCTGATCGGCCTGCTTTGCCCCCGATGCGGCGAAGGCTCAGTCGCCGCGGGACAGCGCGGGGCGGCGGCCGATGTCGACGTTGAGATCGATTTTTTCCTTGCCGCGACGCAGTTCGAAACTGGCCCGACGACCGGGCGGAAGCGCCGCGATGGCTTCGAGCATGGCCTGCGGATCGTTCACCTTGCGCCCGTCCACGGCCAGCAGCACGTCGCCCGGCCGCACGCCGGCGCGATCGGCCGGGCTGCCGCGCATGACGCCGGAAATCAGCGTGCCGTCGGATGAAGTCAGGCCGAAGGATTCGGCCAGGTCGGCGGTGATCGCCTGGACCTCGACGCCGATCCAGCCGCGGGTTACCGAGCCGTTCTGGATGATCTGTTCCATGACGCTGCGGGCCAGCGAGACGGGGATCGCGAAACCGATCCCGAGCGAGCCGCCGGTGCGCGAATAGATTGCCGAATTGACGCCGACCAGGTTTCCGCCGGCATCCACCAGGGCGCCGCCGGAGTTGCCCGGATTGATGGCGGCGTCGGTCTGGATGAAATCCTCGAAGGTGTTGATTCCCAGGTGGGAGCGGCCGAGCGCCGAGACGATGCCCATCGTCACGGTCTGCCCGACGCCGAACGGATTGCCGATGGCCAGCACGACGTCGCCGACGCGCAGCTGCTCCGGGTGGCCGAAAGTGATTGCGTGGAGTTTGCCGCCGGCCTTGACCTGCAGCACGGCCAGATCGGATTCCGGATCGCGGCCGACGATGCGCGCCGGCAACTTGCGTCCATCGTTGAGGGCGACCTCGATCTCGTCGGCGGCTTCGACGACGTGGTTGTTGGTCAGCACGTAGCCTTCCGGCGACACGATGACGCCCGAGCCAAGGCCGGAGGCGCGTTGCTGCGGCCGGTTGTCGAGGCGGTCGCCGAAGAAGTGGCGGAACAGCGGATCGTCGGCGAAGGGGTGACGCTGGGTTTTTACTTCCTTGCTGGTGAAGATGTGCACCACCGACGGCAGCGCCTGGCGGGCGGCGTCGGCGTAGGAGGTGGCGGCCCGCGTGACGGGGCTGGCCGCCGGGGCGGCGGCTTCCTGGATCGTGACGGCCGGCAGGACCGGGCGTTCGCCGATCCAGTCCGGCTTGAGGGTGCTCACCACGAACAGTGCCGCCACCGAGACGGTGACGGCTTGGGCGAAGATCATCCACAGGCGATGCATCGTAGAATCTGTCATCGGAGGCGCAGCGGCGCCGTCATATCGTTGAAGCCCGGATGGGGGAGGCGGCCATGGAACGTGCCGAATTGCTGCGTTATCTCGACAGTTTGCTGGAAGTCGGACGCTTTAAGGATTATTGCCCAAACGGCCTGCAGGTGGAAGGTCGGGGGGAAGTCCGGTACATCGTCTGCGGGGTGACGGCCAGTCAGGCGCTGCTCGATGCCGCCGTGGCGCGGGGCGCCGACACGGTGCTGGTGCATCACGGCTATTTCTGGCGCGGCGAGGACGGGCGCGTCACCGGCCTGCGGCGCCGGCGGCTGGCCACCTTGCTGGCCCACGACATCAATCTGCTGGCCTACCACCTGCCGCTCGATGCCCATCCGGAGTTCGGCAACAACGCCCAGCTTGGCCGCTTGCTGGGCTGGTTGCCCGACGGGCGGTTCGGCGAGCAGGAGCTCGGCTGGACCGGCCGGCTGGCCGAACCGGTGTCCCTTGCGCGCCTGGCGCGCAGCGTGGCCGCCGGTCTCGGGCGCGAGCCGCTGGTGCTGGGCGATCCGCAGCGGATCGTCGAACGGGTGGGGTGGTGCACGGGCGGGGCGCAGGGCTATTTCGAGCAGGCCATCGCGGCGGGCGTCGACTGCTTTGTTTCGGGTGAGGCCTCGGAGCCGACGACTCACCTGGCGCGGGAGTCAGGCGTAGGCTACCTGGGCGTCGGGCACCACGCCAGCGAGCGCTACGGCGTGCAGGCGCTGGGCGCCCATCTGGCCGCCAGCTTCGGCCTCCACGCCGAGTTCGTCGAGGTCGAGAACCCCGTCTGATCTGACCGCGCGACGGACGGCGGTCAGGTTTCGAAGGGCGCCGGTGTCTGTGCCGGCGGCGGGTTCATTTCCTCGAGGGTCAGTTCGGTGTTGGGTTTGTAGGGGCCGAGTTCCTCGTCGAGGATCGCCAGCAGCAGCAGCAGTTCTTCGACGACGGAGAGCGCGAAGCCCTGGCGCGTGCCGTTGCGGTTGTCGCGCAGGATCTGGTGGACATAGACCTGGGCTTCCTGGGTGCCCCACAAGTCCTGCAGGCGCTGCGAGACGTGGCCGATCTGCTCGACGCTGTCGGGCATCGCGCGCACGTCCCGGAAATCGTTCCAGCTGATCATCTTGACGTTGAAGGTCTTGTTCAGCTGGCGCGTGAGCACCTCGAATTCGGCGCGCATGCCGGCCACGTGGTACACCTCGAGCAGCTTCAGCCACGGCTTGACGGCCTGGCGCGGGTTGCTGCGGATGTAGTCGGCGAGGGTTTCGGCGGCGCCCTGGGTGCGGCCGAAGGACATCATGATCTCGGCCAGTTCGAGGGCGGAGTCGTGCTCGTCCACGGTTTCGTCGAAGGGGATCGGGTGAGCCGGGGCGAAGGTGGGTTCGGCCCAGTCGCCGGCGCCGGTGCCGGCGTGGTCGGCGGCCGGCGACTGGGCGACGCTGTGCTGCGCCGGGGGCATCGCGCGGGCCTCTTCACGCGCGGGGGGCTTGCGGGCTGCAGGCGTTGAGGACGGTGGCGCGCTCAGCCGGAAGTCGGGCTGGGTGGTCGGTTCGACCGATGGCGCCGGTTCGACGTTGCGCCGGCGGCGCAGCCACATCAGCGCGCCGCCTCCCAGCAGCACCGCCAGCAGGCCGGCCAGCGGCCGGGCCCAGTCGGATTGATCGACGGCGCTGGCGGGGTGGGTTGCCGGGTCGGGCGCCGCGGCCGGCGGGGGCGCCGGTCGTGCCGGTGCCGGTTGGGATGGCGGCTGGCCGTCGAGCTGGGCGACCCGCTCCTTCAGCATGGCCTGGTATTCTTCGAGGCGCTTGATCTTTTCGTTGACCTCGAGCTGTGCGGCGATGCGGTCGTCGATCTCGGCGAGGGTGCGCTGTTCCTGGCGCAGCGGCTGACGCGGGGCGTCGGGCTCGTCGCCCTTGGGCGGATTGGCGAGCAGCAGGCTCATGCGCAGCGGGACGAGACCGGCCTCGGCGCCGTTGCCGAGGATCAGACGATCATGGCGCGGCGGTTCGGCGTGCCGCGCCGGCGGGGTGTCGGTGCGCGTTGCGCGGCTTGGCCTGGAGGGCGCTGCGGGGCGTTGTTGCGCGCCGGCGGCGGCGTCGGGCGGTGCCGGGCGGCTCGGGCGTGACGCGCGGACGGCTGGCCGCGGCGTGGTGACCGCCGGCGATGCGTCGTCGGCCTGCGGTGGAGCGGCGTTGGCCTGCGGCGGCTGCAGCAGGATCGGATAGTCGCGGCGCAGTTGGGTGCCGCAGGTGACCTCGACGCCGAGCATGGCGACCGGATGATTGAGCGCTTCGCGGGTGCTGACGAGCAGCACCTCGCCGGCGAG
>SSSX01000412.1 GCA_015657735.1 Zoogloeaceae bacterium | reverse complement strand
CATGGCATTCAAGCCAGCAATGAAGCGTAAGGACGACCGCGGTGGTCGCAGCCTCTTCAAGCGTCGCAAGTTCTGCCGTTTCAGCGCAGAGAAGATCGAAGAGATCGACTACAAGGATGTGGACATCCTGAAGGACTTCATTACCGAAAACGCCAAGATCATGCCGGCCCGCATCACCGGCACAAAGTCCGGCTATCAGCGTCAGCTGTCGACCGCGATCAAGCGTGCCCGCTTCCTCGCGCTCCTGCCGTACACCGATCTGCACCAGTAATCCCGGAGAGACAGCATGCAAATCATTCTTTTGGACAAGGTTGTCAACCTGGGCGGTCTGGGCGATGTGGTCAAGGTCAAGGACGGTTACGCCCGTAACTTCCTGATCCCGCAGGGCAAGGCCAAGCGTGCCAACGCCGCCAACCTCGCCGAATTTGAAGCCCGTCGCGTCGAACTCGAGCGCATCGCAGCCGAGCAGCTGGCTGCGGCTCAGGCTCAGGGCGAGAAGCTCGAAGGTCAGGCCGTCACCATCCGCCGCAAGGCCGGTGTCGATGGCCGCCTGTTCGGTTCGGTGACCAACGCCGACATCGCCGAGGCGCTCAAGGGCCATGGCTTTGCCGTCGAGAAGTCCGCCGTCCGCATGCCGCAAGGCCCGCTGAAGGTCGTCGGCGAATCGCAGATCGTCGTTGCCCTGCACACCGATGTGACCGCGACCATTACCGTTACGGTGGTTGGCGAGAACTGATCGGCCGGAGAGCTTCCGGGCTCGCCGTCAAGAAAAGGGCTGCCGCGTGCAGCCCTTTTTGCTTTTCATGGTCCGCGCGTGCCGCGCCGGACATCCTGTTTGGCTGAAGTTCCATGCGCAAATCTCAAAACCTGAGCGATGATCCGGTCATGTCGGCCCTGCGGCTGCCGCCCCATTCGCTGGAGGCGGAGCAGTCCCTGCTCGGTGGTCTGCTGATCGACAACACGGTCTGGGATCGGGTTGGCGATGTCGTCAATGAAGCCGACTTTTATCGGGACGACCACCGTCGCATCTTCCGTCAGATTGCCCGGCTCATCGAGCTCGCCAAGCCGGCCGACGTGGTGACGGTTTTTGAAGCCCTCGAGAAGAATGGCGAGGCGGAGCACGTCGGGGGTCTGGCCTATCTTGGCGAGATCGCCAACAGCACGCCGTCGGCGGCCAATGTGCGCCGCTACGGCGAAATCATCCGCGAGCGGGCGATCCTGCGAAAGCTGGTGTCGGTGGGCGACGAGATCGCCGCCAGCGCGCTGGCGCCGTCCGGGAAAGACGCCAAGACCCTGCTCGACGAGGCGGAGGCCAAGGTTTTCGAGATCGCCGAAGCAGGGGCGCGGACGGTTAGCGGCTTCGTGCCGATCCAGCCGATTCTCGGTCAGGTGGTCGATCGCATCCAGGAGCTCTACGATCGGGATTCGCCGAGCGGGATCACCGGCGTCGCCACCGGCCTTGCCGATCTCGACGAGAAGACATCCGGCCTGCAGCCTTCCGACATGATCGTCCTTGCCGCGCGCCCCGGCATGGGCAAGACCTCGCTGGCGCTCAACATCGCCGAGCACGTGGCGGTGGAGGGCGGCCTGCCGGTCGCGGTCTTTTCGATGGAAATGCCCGGCACCCAGCTGGCGACGCGTTTTCTGTCGTCGGTGGGGCGCATCGACCAGCACAAGATCCGCTCCGGCAAGCTCAATGACGAGGAGTGGCAGCGCCTGACCTACGCGCTCGGCCGGCTCCACGAGGCGCCGATCTATATCGACGAAACGCCCGGCCTCAATCCCACCGATCTGCGCGCCCGCTGCCGGCGCCTGCATCGCCAGTGCGGCCGTCTCGGGCTGATTGTCATCGATTACCTGCAGCTGATGACCTCGCTGAAGGACAGTGACAATCGGTCGGCGGAATTGTCGGAGATTTCCCGTTCGGTGAAATCGCTTGCCAAGGAACTGCACGTGCCGATCATCGCACTGTCGCAGCTCAACCGCAGCCTCGAGCAGCGTCCGAACAAGCGTCCGGTGGCGTCGGACCTGCGCGAATCCGGCGCCATTGAACAGGATGCGGACATCATCATGTTCATTTATCGCGACGAAATCTACAATCCGGACTCGCCGGACAAAGGCATGGCCGAACTGATTATTTCGAAACACCGGAACGGCTCGACCGGCACGATCCGCATGACCTTCCTCGGAGAATTTACGCGCTTCGAGAATTACGCTGGGGCGCCGGGATATTGATAGGAGTGCAGTGCCCGCTTTTCCCGTGGCCGATTGGGCGCCTGCCTGATTGCCAACTAATAATGTGTTGACCTTTTCTGTCAGTCCCTTATAATGCGCCCTCTTTCGCAGCGGCATTGTTGTTTTGGATGCGGCGGCGGGGAGGGTGCCGGGGCTGTGTGGTTTGGGTTTCCGGTGGCATCAGGTGTTTGGCGGATCGGCGGTACAGAAGATTTCGCGAGATGCTTGACGGGGCGGATAAGTTCTGTATAATGCGCACCCCTTCGCTGCAGGACGCAGCGGTTCTTTAAAAAGATGAACAACCGATAGGTGTGGGTACTCGGTTTCGAGGGTGTTTCGGGTTTATACCGGAAGCACAAAAGAAATTGAAGTATCTCGCAGGAATCGTCAGGTTTCTGGAGT
>SSSX01000054.1 GCA_015657735.1 Zoogloeaceae bacterium | reverse complement strand
TCGTTTGAAGCGGGCGCTATTTCGCAGCTGACCCAGATTGCCGAAACGGATTCTCGATGGTGAGGCTGCCAATAACCAGCCCGTCCTGCATGTCCTCGCTGTACAGGGTCTTGACGTCAGCGCCCCGAGCTGCCGAGCAGACTAGGGCATCATAGAACGACAATTGATAACGCTCGGCCAAATACAGGGCCCGCTCGTGCACGGCAAGCGACAGGGGCAACACGTCACAACAGGCTTTGACTGCTTCCAGCAACTCATGCACTTCGGACCAGGGAAGCTTCAACTTGCGCAGACACACGGAGGCCGCTTCGTTCAGGACCTGCACGCTCACCACGCCACCGCTTGCGATGAGGGCTTCCGCAGCGCTCGCCTTCTGCTGGTCAGCCGACAGCAGATAGAGGACGACATTGGTATCGAAGAAGGCTTGGCTCACTGGGTCAGCGGTTTCGGTCGGATTCGTGGGCTTCGAGACGGTCGAAGTGAAAATCTGCGGGCAAGCGTCCGCGTAGCCGCCGCAGCCGAGCCAGAAGGTCGGCAGGGCTCGCCTTGCGGCCAACCTCTAACGTCCGCTCGCCCACCACATGCAGTTCCACTTCTTCGCCTTCCTTCAAGTCCAAGGCTTGCACGACTGCAGCGGGAAGCCGGACAGCAAGGGAATTTCCCCATTTGGCAATTTGCATGTCAAAAACTCCGATGATATACATACTAAAAAAGTATATCAACTCACCGGATAGCCGACAACAGGTTTTACCCCCCCAATAGCGAGGCCCTGCGACTTCCTCGACTTCAGCGCCAGTTCCTGATGCGGGAAAGCTCTGCACTTTGCTGCTGGATGGCTGCTGCTCCCCGCAGCATCCTCATCACGCGGGGCTGCCGCGGCGAGCCTTACCCGAGGTTCAAGTTGTTTTGCGAAAGGTTCAAGTTAAATTTCGAACGAAATCTAACGAATGCATGGCGACAGAATGAAGATTGTCTGGAGGGCGTGATGTTGCTTTTCATGCGCATGATGTTCACCATCACATCATCTGATGTCAGGAGCCCCCATGCGACCCACTTCCTCCCAGTACGGTGCCCGTAAGCCGACCAATGTGACGCTCGACGAAGCATTGTTGGCAGAGGCCAAGGCCCTGAACATCAACATTTCGCAGGCGGCCGAGGCGGGGCTTGCGCGGGCCGTGGCCTTACGGCGTGAGCAGTGCTGGCTGGCCGAAAACCAGGCGGCGCTGGAGAGTTCGAACGCCTACGTGGAGGCGCATGGTCTTCCCCTGGCCCGCCATCGGATGTTCTGATGACGCGCTTTGGTGTTTTCAGGAACCCCGAGGGGCCGGGCTATCTGCTCGATGTTCAAGCCGATGTGCTCGGCCACCTGAACACGCGGGTGGCTGTTCCGTTGCTACCGCTAAACGTGGCGCCCATGCCGGCGAAGACGCTCAACCCGGTGTTTGAGGTGGATGGGGAGTCCGTGGTGATGGCGACCCAGTTTCTCGCGGCGGTGCCGGCCTCGCTTCTTCGAATGGGTATCGCGAGTCTCGAAGACCGGCGCCACGACATCACTGCCGCCCTCGACCTGCTGTTTCAGGGTTTTTAGCCTGGTGTTACGTCATCCTGCCGCCGGTTTTCCGAGTCCGAAAATGCTATTTCGAACAGGGCATGTTATGCTCCGTTTGCTGCGGGCTCTGCCGTTTTTCTGTCGGGGTCAATGGCAAATGACTGCGCCTGACTGCGGTCAGTTGCGTTTAAGTGTTTGATTTTGTGTTTAGTTGCGTTTGGGTGCGCAGGCCATAAGTATATTTTATGACTTGAAAATCCGCGTGTCCGTGGTTCGATTCCGCGACTGGCCACCAAAGATTCTTCAAGCAAAAACGCCGACTTAGACAGTCGGCGTTTTTGCGTTCATGCGGGCGAAAGTCCGCGGGCCGGGTTATCCCCGGTGTGGAGTTCTTCTCCGAGCACGCGCTGGCGCGCTCGGTACGCTGGCGTCAGGTGCTGCTGATCCTGTCCGCCACGCCGCTGCTTCAGTGTGCGCCCTGCCGGCTCGGTATTGGGCGCCGTTGCGAGCAGGGACGGCCCCTCTCCTGCTGCCCTCAGGTTCGATGAAGGTTCACATTCATCTGCACGACACGCAGGAGTTCATCGCTCGAATGTCGATGTTGCGACTGATAGGCCCACTTCATCGGATGGCTCGCAGTCGCCTCCTCCTGCCGCACGGGATGGTTGTGGTCCGCGTGGTCTTGCAGACCCTGCACCAGCTTCAAAATCCCGGCCTTCTTGAAGTACTCAACCACGCGGGCACGGACTGGTGCCAACCAGACCAGCATCAGCCCGTGCTGACCCGGAGCAGGCGCAGCGTGTCGCCGCAGGCGTCCTGCGACAGTGACCACAAGTTCATCCCTCGGAGGGCCAGGATCTCGGGCTGGCCTTCGCCGGCAGTGAACCACAAAAGAAAGATGGTGACGTGTACAGACCGGCGCAAGGAAAAAATAGGTTAGAGATTCCCTTAAGAAATGCTTCAAGGCGTCGCTAAAATCTATGCTAAGAGTTCACGAGGCTCATCGGTAGCAATTCTGAATAATAGTTTTTCCCTTTGCTGGAACCCAAAAAAGACGCTGTTTTCTATTCAATTTTCTGGAGCAAGATGCCATGACGGACAAAGTTGTTAAGCAAAATGCAGGCTTTATCGCAGCGGAAAGCAGGCGTGCTCAAGAACACCTTGAGCGCTCCCGTCAGCTTCGCACAGAGGGGAATGAGCGAGCGGCAAAAGCCTTGGAAACGCGTGCAACAAATGAAATGGCGCGAGTTCAGAAGGCTGCTGCTACGATCAAAAACCGTTCTACATAGAGCCCTGTTGTCTGCGTTATCGTTGGCGTTTTGGAGCTTTATGCAAGAAAGGAAAGAATGGGGTTCTGGGATAGTGTTGGGAGCCTGATCAACGCCGCCACGAAGCAGTATGAAGAGCTCCGTGACGAGGTTGAGGGTCTTCAAGAAAAGTACAGGGATGATCGCCAATATAGTGATCGTAGATTGATCGAACTCGCGAAGAGCGGGGCTCTGAAGGAAAAAACGGCAGCAAGGATGATTCTCAAAGAGCGGGGCTACGGCGGCGATTAAGCCCTGAAATAACCCGAACGGCCGCGATGCCATTCGGGGGGCTTCCCGTCAGGAGATCGTCAAAGGCGTGTCGGTGCCCGGTTCTGTCAGGATGACGACGCGGGCACGTCTTGGCGCTGACCAGACCAACACCATCGGGTTGGTAGACAACCAGGTAGGGAAGGCGGCTGATGACGAGTTCGCGTGTTCCTTCCAACAGTCCTTTCCGGCCGATTTCGGAATGGAGGGCCAGGGCTTTGACCTGCTCCCGGATCGCGCTGGCGACTCGGCTGCCTGCTGCCGGGCTGTCCTTGGCGATGTACTCCCGAATCTCGACCAGGTGTTGAACGCAGGTTTGGTCCAGCGGATGACGGTCAAGAGCTAAGCCCGTCCCGGCGGTCGAGTTCTGCGAACAGGGCGTCCACCTCATCGGCTTTCATCACGTCGCCGGCCTGGGCGGCGTGCATGCCTGCCTTCACGCGCCGGATGTACTCGGCCTGCCATTGAACGTAGTTCGTCAACGCGGCAGAGGCGACGGCCTCGTCGCTCTGGTTGGTGGCTGCCGCGATGCTGTGCAGCAGAGCCTGGTCTTGTTCGCTTAGGGTGACGGTCAGGTTTGCCATGGTTGCTCCTGGCGTGGCTGAAGCCGAATGATAACGCGACCGACGTGCGGGGCCGATCCTGGCGTCCATCAGGGTGTTCCCGCGCCGTGGTTGGGTGCGGTCGAGGGCTGGGCGGAGGTGCAAAAGCCCTCTACAGCGCGGCAAGAATCCCGGGCAGGGCGCGGTTTTCCAGATGTTGGCGTTTTTGCGTTGACGCGGACAAAACTCCGCGACCCCCGGGTGTTTTCGCCGACGGGCGGCGGGGTGGGCGCGCGGGAGCGGCGGCGGCAGAATCGGCGCCCGCCGGGGGATGTCGTCGCTTTCAACCAGACCATCGTCCGCACCGAAACCAGCAAGGTCACCACCGATGTGCCGACCGATCGGGCCGGCCGCGTCGTCGCGGTGCATGTGCGGGTCGGCGACGTGCTGCCGGAGGACACCTTGATCGCCACGCTCGAAGCGCTCTGACGCCGCGTCGTCAAGGTCGTTCCGCGAAAATTCAGGGTGTTATAATCGCCGGCTGAAAAATTCCGCCCTTGCCCGGTGTTGCGCATGCAACTCTTCGCCCTCGGACTCAACCATCACACGGCACCTGTCTCGATCCGGGAACAGGTGGCCTTCCAGCCGGAGCTGCTCGCGCAGGCGCTGGGTGATTTCGTGCGTGCGAAACCGGTGAAGGAGGCGGCGATCATCTCGACCTGCAACCGCACCGAGCTCTACTTCGCCACCGAGCAACCCCAGGACGCCGCCGACTGGTTCGCCGAGTACCACCGCGTGGCGCTGCACGATCTGGCGCCTTATCTCTACACCTTTCCGCAGCGCGACGCGGTGCGCCACGTCTTCCGTGTCGCCAGCGGGCTCGATTCGATGGTCATCGGCGAGCCGCAGATTCTCGGTCAGGTCAAGGATGCGATGCGCCAGGCCGAGCAGGCCGGCACGCTCGGCGCAACCTTGCATAAACTGTTCCAGCGCACCTTCTCGGTGGCCAAGGAAGTCCGCTCGACGACCGCCATCGGCGCCAACATCGTGTCGATGGCGGCGGCGGCGGTGCATCTGTCGGAGCGGATCTTCGAGCGGGTGTGCGAGCAGCGCGTGCTGTTCGTCGGCGCCGGCGAGATGATCGAGCTGTGCGCCGCCCACTTCAGCGGCGAGCAGCCGCGCAAGCTGACCATCGCCAACCGCACGCCGGCGCGCGCCGAGAGCCTCGCCGCGCGCTTCGGCGCCGACGTGCTGCGCCTCGACCAGGTCGGCGAGGCGCTGGCCGGCTACGACATCGTCGTCTCGTGCACCGGCAGCCCGCTGCCGATCATCGGCCTCGGCATGGTCGAGCGGGCGCTCAAGGCGCGCCGCCACCGCCCGATGGTGATGGTCGACCTCGCCGTGCCGCGCGACATCGAACCCGAGGTGGCGGCGCTCGGCGACGTCTTCCTGTACACCGTCGACGATCTCGCCAAGGTCGTCGATTCCGGCCTCGAATCCCGCCAGGCGGCGGTCGTCGAGGCCGAGAACATCATCGACGAGCGGGTGGATGGCTTCCTCCACTGGCTCGACAGCCGCGATACGGTGCCGACGATCCGCGCGCTGCGCGCGCATGCCGACCTGCTGCGCCGCGCCGAACTCGAACGTGCGGCCCGTCTGCTGGCCCGCGGCGACGATCCCCACAAGGTGCTCGAGGCGCTCAGCCACGGCCTCACCAACAAGTTTCTCCACGCTCCGACGCGCTTCCTCAACGAAGCCGACGGCGACCGGTCCGGCGATGGTGCCGAGCTGGTGCAGCGTCTGTTCAACCTCGACCGGAAGCACTAGCCTGCCGGGCCCGGCCTTCCGCCTGCATCCGCAGGCCGCCCACCCATGAAACAACGCATCCGCGACAAGCTCGACAATCTCGCCGACCGCCTGCAGGAGCTCGACCGCCTGCTCGCCACCAGCGAGGCGGCCAGCGACATGGACAACTTTCGCAAGCTGACCCGCGAGCACGCCGAGATCACCCCGGTCGTCGCGCTGTACCGGGCGTGGTGTCAGGCCGGCGACGACGAGGCGACGGCCCGCGAGTTGCTGGCCGACCCCGAGATGAAGGAACTTGCCGCCGCCGAACTCGAAACCGCCCAGGCCGTCCAGACGCGCATCGAGGCCGAACTGCAGACCGCTCTGCTGCCGCGCGACCCCAACGACGAGCGCAACCTCTTTCTCGAAATCCGCGCCGGCACCGGCGGCGACGAAGCGGCGCTGTTTGCCGGCGACCTGCTGCGCATGTACACCCGCTACGCCGAACGCCAGGGCTGGCGCGTCGAGATCATTTCGGCCAGCGATGCCGAGCTCGGCGGCTACAAGGAAGTGATCGTCCGCGTCGCCGGCAACGGCGCCTACTCGCGGCTCAAGTTCGAATCCGGCGGCCACCGCGTCCAGCGCGTACCGGCCACCGAAACCCAGGGCCGCATCCACACCTCGGCGTGCACCGTGGCGGTGATGCCCGAGGCCGAGGAGGTCGGCGACGTGGCACTCAACCCCGCCGAGCTGCGCATCGACACCTTCCGCGCCTCCGGCGCCGGCGGCCAGCACATCAACAAGACCGACTCGGCGGTGCGCATCACCCACCTCCCGACCGGCATCGTCGCCGAATGCCAGGACGGCCGTTCCCAGCACCAGAACAAGGCGTCGGCGCTGCGCGTGCTGGCGGCGCGCATCCGCGACGTGCAGGTGCGCGAGCAGCAGGCGAAGGAGGCGGCGACGCGCCGGAGCCTGGTCGGCAGCGGCGACCGCTCCGAGCGCATCCGCACCTACAACTTCCCGCAGGGCCGGCTCACCGACCACCGCATCAACCTCACGCTCTACAAGCTCGATGCGGTGCTGCAGGGCGAGCTGGACGAAGTCGTGGCAGCGCTGACCGCCGAGCATCAGGCCGAACTCCTCGCCGCGCTGGCCGACGAGAATGGCTGAGCGTCCGGCGACGCTGGGCGAGGCCCTTGCCGCCGCGCGGGGCCGTCTGCCGCCCGGCGAGGCGCGCCTGCTGCTGCGCGGGGTTGTCGGCTGCACGGCGGCGCAGATCGCCGCCTACCCGGAACGGGCACTGAGCGTCGAGCAGGCCCGGCGCTTTGCCGATCTGGTCGACCGCCGCGCCGCCGGCGAACCGGTGGCCTACCTGCTCGGCGAGCGGGAGTTCTACGGGCGCCGCTTCGGCGTGTCGCCGGCGGTGCTGATCCCGCGCCCGGAAACCGAACTCATCGTCGATCTGGTCCTCGCCCGTCTCGCGCCCGGCGCCGCACCGTGGGTGCTCGATCTGGGCACCGGCAGCGGCGCGCTGGCGGTCACGCTGGCCCTCGAGATTCCGGCGGCGCACGTCACCGCGGTGGATTGCTCGCCGGCCGCGCTGGCGGTGGCCGGCGCCAACGCGGCGGCCCTCGGCGCGACGGTGCGCTGGATCGAGAGCGACTGGTTCGCCGCGCTGGAGCCGGCCGCCTTTGACTTCATCGTCGCCAATCCGCCCTACGTCGCCGACACCGATCCGCATCTGGCCGAAGGCGATGTGCGTTTCGAACCGGCCGGTGCGCTGGCGTCCGGCCCGGCCGGTCTCGACGACCTGCGCCGCATCGTCGCCGCGGCGCCGGACTTCGTCGCCGCCGGGGGCTGGCTGGTGCTCGAACACGGCTACGACCAGGCCGCCGCGGTGCGCGCGCTGCTGCTCGGCGCCGGCTTTGCCGACGTGACGTCGGCGCCGGATCTGGCCGGCATCGAACGGATCACCCTCGGGCGCCGCCCTTGACGGTTGCCATCGACGGGCCTAGAATTTCCCGACTGAATTGCTCAACTATTTTTGCGAGATCACGATGGACGTTCAAAAGATCATT
>SSSX01000411.1 GCA_015657735.1 Zoogloeaceae bacterium | reverse complement strand
TCACCCACCGCAGCCGCCCAGGGTGACCTTGATCTCCTTCTGGGCGAACAGCACCTTGCCGTCGGCCATCAGGGCCACGGCGGTGACGTTGGAGGACTGGCCCATCTTGACGCGCACGTTGAAGTTGGCGTCGATGGCGTCGGAGACGTCGAACAGGGCGGCCAGGGCGTTGGGGTTTTTCTCGACGAACAGGGCCATGCGCTTGACGCCGGGCAGGGTGCTGGCGAAGGCCACGGGGACGACGGCGCCGTTTTCGGCGATGTCCGGGCCGGTGACTTGGACATCCTTGCTGTCGACCGGGGAACCGACGCCAAGGGCCTTCAGCGTATCGGCCATGCTCTTGGCGTCGAAGGCGGCCTTGTTCCAGTCGGCCAGGGCCATGCCCGGGGTGATCAGGCCGGCGGCGGCCAGGGTGCTGAGCAAGGCTGCGCCGGACCCGGCTTTCAGTACGTTGCGACGTTGATTGTTCATGACTTCTCCTCTGTAAAAATTGGAATTACTTGGCACCGGAAAGAATCCACTTGACCAGGGTCTTGATGTCCTCGTCCGGCAGGTGACCATTTGGTGGCATCGGCACCGAGCCCCAGGCGCCCTGTCCACCGGCCTTGACCTTGCCGATCAGGCGGGCCTCGGCATCGGTCTGGCCGCGATAGCGGGTGACGACTTCGTCATAGCCCGGGCCGACGATCTTGTTGCTGACGCCGTGGCAGGCCATGCAGCCGCTCTTGGTCGCCAGCTCGAGGTTGGGGTTGGCCGCGGCAGCCGGCTTGGCAGCGTCGCCTTCCAGCGTCCTGGTACCGCGCACCGGACCGAAATTGCGGTTCTGGTCGGCCAGTTCGCCGTGGGCGGTCCGTGCGTAGTCGGGCAGCGTCGAACCGATCTGCACCGTCGGCTTGCAATTCTTCATGCAGGCGACGTTCTTGACGTCGGGAACGCCGCCGTTGCCGATGCCGCCCTTCTTGGCCGAGGCCCCCGGCCACAGGCCGTGGTCGGTGGTCATGCCGTTGCGGTTGGGCAGGAGCTTCTGCACGTCGCCGATGTTCTTGTCGGAGAGCACGAAGTCGGCCGGCACGATTTCCTGCAGGTTGAGCAGGTAGGCGAGGATGGCGTAGACCTCTTCCGGCTTCAGCGACTTCGGTGCCGTCCAGGGCATGGCGCGCTGGATGTAGTCGAAGACGGTCGAGATCGTCGCCACCTTGGTGAAGGTCGTGCGTTGCGGCAATTCGCCGGACGACAGGCCCCTGACCCGGCCGTTCTTGATGTCGTCCTTGGTCGTGCCGCCGGCCAGCGGCGTGAACACCTCGTTCGATTCACCGAAGGAGCCGTGGCAGGAGGCGCACTTTTCCTCGAACAGCTCGTTGCCGCGCTCGACGTTGCCCGATCCCTTGGGCAGCCCCTTGAAGTCCGGGCGAACATCGATGTCCCAGGCCTTCACTTCGGCCGGGGTGGCCTGGCGGCCGACGCCCTGGTAGCCGTCGAAGGCGATTGCCGCGGTCGACGCGGAAAAAAGGGCAAAAACGATAACCGACTTAGAGAACCTGGACATTGGTCACCTCCCCGCTCTCAACCACTTTCCAGGACTGGATGGCATTGTTGTGATAAATCGACTTGGTACCGCGCACGGCGCGCAGTTGGCCGTAGCTCGGCTGCACGTAACCGGTTTCGTCAATGGCCCGCGACTGCAGGATGGCCGGCTTCCCGTCCCACACCCAGTTGATGTTGAAACGGGTCAGCGCCTTGTTCTGCACCGGACCTTCGATGCGGGCGGTCTGCCAGTTGATGCCGCCGTCGAAGGAGACATCGACCTGCTTGATGCGGCCGCGACCCGACCAGGCCAGG
>SSSX01000053.1 GCA_015657735.1 Zoogloeaceae bacterium | reverse complement strand
CTGCTGCGACGGGGCCGGACTGGCGGCCAGTCTCGACTTCTCTTCCGCGACACGTTCCACGACCCAGCGGTAGGTGACGACCACCACGATCATGAAATAGAAAGGCATATCCCAGTAGGCCAGGCTCAGGAAGGCCCCGCCGACCGCAAAACCGACCAGACTGACCTTCATCATCGATGCCAGATGCACCGCCCACGCCCCGTCGGGCAGGCTCTTGGCCAGCTCGCTGACGCGGCCGGCGGTCCGGTAGGTCAGCCACCAGAAGGTCAGGTAGAGCGCCAGTCCGATGTAGCCGTGCTCGCCGAGAATCTGGAAATAGATGCTGTGGGCGACGATCACGAAGTTCGGATTGGGCGCGTACATCTGGTAGATCAGGCTCGAATCGGTGGCGAAGCCGGCGCCGGTCAGGCGGTGGTTGGCGATGTTGATCGCCATCGTCCACGCATTGATCCGCCCCATCGCCGAATCGTCGGTGTCGTAGGTCTTGATGGTGTTCATCCGCCCCAGCCACTCTTCGGGCATGAACATCAGCAGCGCCGGAACCACCACCAGCAGCGCGACACCGACGATCAGCTTCGACTTGCTCCGCCACCACAGCATCGAAGTCATCGCCGCGATGGCCAGCAGGGCGCCGCGCGAGTGGCTGCCGATCGCCGCCACGGCGCAGAAGACCATCGACGCGTAGAGCAGGCGCCGCAACCATTTTTCGTTGACCCACCGCAGCACCGGCAGCTTGAAGCTGATGCCCGACTGCACGGCCAGGAAGTAGAACAGCGGGATCGTCATGATCAGCGCCACCGCCAGTTCGTTGTTGCCCTCGACCGCGCTCGCCGGCGGTCCCCACACGCGGAACGACCCGCCGGTGACCAGCGTGAAGATGCCCCCCTTCAGCCCGAAGAAGTCCATCGACATCGCGATGACCCACACCAGACCGATGATCTCCTCGCGCGACTTGACCACCGTCGCGCACACCAGGGTCATCACCAGCACCTTGAGCACCGCGCTGTAGCGCTCGATGCTGATATCCTGGTGAATGGCCAGGATCGTCGTCAGCCCCATCCAGGCG
>SSSX01000410.1 GCA_015657735.1 Zoogloeaceae bacterium | reverse complement strand
GGCGGCCTGGCTGGCGGTGATCTGGGCGCGCGCGACTTCCACGCTGGCCGCCGCGTTGCGGGCCCGCGCCGCATCCTCGTCGGCCTGCTGGGCCGAGGTCGCGCGGTCGGCGAGCAGCGCCTGCGAGCGCGCCCGGGTCCGGTTGGCGACTTCCTGCTCGCTGCGGCGCTGGACCAGCACGGCGTCGGCCATCGCCGCATCGGCCTTGCGCTGGGCCACCTGGGCCAGCGCGGTTTGGCGGGCGCTGCGGGCGTTGGCCAGCTGGGCCACGGCCTGGGCCAGCTGGGCGTCGATGGCGCGGGTGTCCATGCGCGCGATCACGTCGCCGGCGTTCACGAAGTCGCCTTCGTTGACGAGGATTTCGGCGACGCGGCCGGCGCTCTTGGCGGCGACGTCCACCTCCACCGCCTCGACCCGTCCGTTGCCCTGTACGAAGGCGCCGTCGTCGGCGGCCGGGCGGGCGAACTGCCAGGCCGCCCCCGCTGCGGCGAGCACCGCCAGCGCGAGGCCGGCGCGGGTGAGCCAGGTTCGGGATTCGGGTTTCATGGCGCTGTTCCTTTCATGCTGTCAGCCGCGCTGTCCGCCGCCGAGGGCCTTGTACAGATTGACGGTGCTGCTCATGCCGGCGCGGCGCAGCTGCACCAGCGCCTGCTCGGCGGCGAACAGCGCGCGCTGCGCGTCGAGCACATCCAGATAGCTGCTGGCACCACGCTCGTAGCGCAGCGCGGCGAGGCGGGCGCGTTCGGATTCGGTGTGCACCAGGGCCTGCTGCTCGGCCACCTGGACGGCCAGCCAGCGGCGCGCGGCGAGGGCGTCGGCGACTTCGCGGAAGGCGCTCTGGATGGTCGCCTCGTAGTCGGCGACGGCGACCTCGCGGCGTGCCTCGGCGAGTTCCAGGCCGGCCCGGGTGCGACCGCCGTCGAAGAGCGGCAGGCGCAGTGCCGGCGTGAAGCTCCAGCTGCTGCTGCCGCCGCGGAACAGGCCTTCGAGTTCGGCGCTGGCGCTGCCGCCGAAGCCGGTCAGGGTGATCGCCGGCAGGAAGGCCGCCCGCGCGGCGCGGACGTTGGCCCGGCTCGCCGCCAGGCGTTGCTCGGCGGCGCGGATGTCGGGGCGGCGGGTCAGCAGTTCGGCCGGCAGGCCGGCCGGCAGCGCGGTGTCGAGGCCCTGGGCGGCGAGCGCGGCGGGCGGTGCGGCCGGCGCCGGGGCGTGGCCGGTCAGCTGCTGCAGCGCGGCGTCGTTCTGGGCGCGCTGGCGTTCGAGCGCAGCCAGCTCGCCGCGGGTGCCGATCAGCAGGGATTCGACCTGCCGCAGTTCGAGGTCCGAGCTGGCGCCGACCTCGGCCCGGCGGTGCATGATGCGGAACGATTCCTCGCGGGTGGCGAGCGCCTTTTGCGCCAGCACGATGCGCTCGTCCAGTTCGCGAGCCGCCAGATAAGTGTTGGCGAGCTGGGCGATCAGGCTGATCTCGAAGGCCCGGCGGGCTTCGTCGGTGGCGAGGAACTGGGCCAGCGCGGCGTCCTGCAGGCTGCGCACGCGGCCCCAGAAATCCACTTCGTAGGCGACAAGATTGGCGCCGGCGCGGTATTGCCCGGAAATCATCGCGGCGCCGGTGATCGACAGATCGGCCGGGGTGCGGCTGCGGGTGCCGCTGGCGCCCAGCTCGATGGCCGGCCGGCCGGCGGCCTGCTGGATGTCGTTGAGCGCGCGGGCCTCGGCGACGCGGGCCACGGCCAGCCCGAGATCGCGGTTGTGGGCCAGCGCGCTGTCGATCAGCGCCTGCAGGTGGGGGTCGGCGAAAAGACTGCGCCAGCCGGTGTCGGCGCCGTTGCCGGGGGGCGTCGGCGGCGTGGCCGGATAGGTCTGCGGAATGGGCGCCGGCCCGGCCCGTTCGGTGGCTGGCGTCGCGCAGGCGGTCAGCGCGATGCACAGAAGGGTGGCACTGAAACACGGCCGAAGATGCGGGGACTCCACGACGACTCCTTGCCGGCTGTCCGGCGCTAGCGCTGGTTTGCGTGTCGTTGGCGTATTCCAACACCTGTTGAGGTCTTCCTCAAGCGCCGGATGGCTGGCACGGCCGGTGTCGCGACCGGGCTTTGATCGACGTCAACATTATTGCCAACATTTGTTGGATTATTGCTACGGGCTGCCGGCCGCGCCGGTGGCCCGCGTGCCGACCTGGATGCCTGCCGATGACCGTTTCCGCTCCGCCCCGCAACCCCGGCCGCCCCCGCGGCGACTCGGCGTGCCGCGACCGCCTGCTGGCGGCGGCCAAGGCCGCCTTTGCCGCGGGCGGCTACGAAGGCACCGGCCTGCGCGCGATTGCCCGGGCGGCCGGCTGCGACGTGTCGATGGTGGCCCACTTCTTCGGTTCCAAGGCCGAGCTGTGGCGGGCCATCGTCGACGCCGCGGCGCGGCGCCACGAGGCCGGGCGCGACGCCATTGCCCGCCATCTGGGCGATCCGGCGGCGACGGTGGAGGTCCGGCTGCGCCGCGGTGTCGCCCTGCTGTTCGATCTGATCGCCGCCGACGTGCCGCTGGCCCGCCTGCTGATGCGCGAGATGGCCGACGAGGGCGAGCGCGCCGATTACGTCGAGGCGCGGCTGACGCGGCCGATGCTGGCATTGTTCCGCCCGCTGTGGGACGAGGCGGTGCGCGCCGGCGTCTTCGGGCCGGTGGACGGGGTGGTGGCGCACACCGCGATGGTCGGCGCGATCGCCGCGCTGGTGGCGCTGCGCGGTTCGATGGCGCGGATCGGCGGCTGCGACATGGATGTGGCGCAGCTGCGCGACGCGTTTTGCAGCGGACTGTTCAGGCGCTCCTGAAGGGCAGGTGTTCCGACAGCTCGTCGAGGTAGGCGTCGACGCCGTCACGCTCCTCGGCAAGAAAGCGGCCTACCGCGTCGCGGAAGCGCGGTTCGGCGATCCAGTGCGCCGACTGGGTTCGCACCGGCTCAAGCCCCCGCGACAGCTTGTGCTCGCCCTGCGCGCCGCCTTCGAAACGGGCGAGGCCGGCGCCGATCGCATAGTCGATGGCCTGGTAGTAGCAGGCTTCGAAGTGCAGGCACGGGACGAACTCGACGGCGCCCCAGTAACGGCCGTAGAGCGCCCCGGCATCCTGCAGGAAGAAGCTGGCGGCGATCGGCCGGCCGGAGCGCTCGGCGATCATCAGCACGCAGGCGTCGGGCGCGAGGCGGGCGAAGTCCTCGAAGAAACGACGCGTGAGGTAGGGCGTCGAGCGGTGCTCGGCGTAGGTGCGGCAGTAGCAGGCGTGGAAGAAGGCCCAGTCGTCCGGCCCGATCTGCGCACCGCGCAGAATCCGGAAGCCGACGCCGGCATCGCCGACCCGGCGCCGTTCCTGGCGGATCTTCTTGCGCTTGGGCTGGGCGAGGCGGGCCAGGAAATCGTCGAAATCGCGGTAGCCGGCGTTGTGCCAGTGGAACTGCACGCCGTGGCGGATTTCCAGCCCGGCGTCGGCCAGCCAGCCGCTTTCTTCGTCGGCGGGAAACAGCACGTGCAGCGACGAGGCGCCCGAGTCCCGCACGCTGTCGACGACGTGGCCGAGCAGCGCGCGCCGCGCGGCCGTGTCGCGCCCGAGCAGGCGCCGGCCGGGGATGGGCGTGAAGGGCAGCGCGGACAGCCATTTGGGGTAGTAATCCAGCCCGTGACGCCGGTAGGCGTCGGCCCACGCCCAGTCGAAGACGTATTCGCCGTAGGAGTGGTGCTTGAGGTAGAGCGGCATCGCCGCGACGAGCTGCCCGCCCTCCCACAGCGCCGCATGGCGCGGCTCCCAGCCGGTGCGCGGCGCCACGCAGCCCGACGCTTCCAGCGTCGCCAGGAAGGCGTGGGACAGGCCGGGCTGCCCGTCGGCAAGGGCGTCCCACTGCCCGGCGGGG
>SSSX01000409.1 GCA_015657735.1 Zoogloeaceae bacterium | reverse complement strand
CGTGGCGGCGCACGAACGGGCTGTTTTCTACGGGATCACGGCCGGGATCGAGCACACGCTGCCAGCCGGCTTCAGGACGGTCAGCGAAGTCACCTGGCGCAGCGGCCAGCGCGTCAATGTCGGCGCCGGGCTGCACAGCGTGGGGGCCTACGCGGCGCTGCTGCGGCCGGTCGGGGCGTGGACACCCTACGTTTATGGCGCCACGCTGCGTTCGTCCGAGCGCGCCCGGCGCCAGTATGCCGAGCTCAATGCGAGCAGCCTGCCCGCCGGCGTGCCCGGCGCCGACGTGCTGAATGCCTCGCAGACCTGGGCCGCCGATACCAGCGTGGTGACCGACCAGCGCACCTGGGCCGTCGGCACCTCCTACGCGCTGGCCCGCGGGCAACTGCTCAAGGCGGAATGGCAGCGCACCCACACCGGGCTGGCGTCGCTCTTCGTGGATGCGCCGCTCGGGACGCGCAGCGGCGGCCAGCAGCTGGACGTGTTCTCCCTCTCCTACAATTTTTCGTTCTGAGGGGCGGGATGTCGCGAAGATTCCTTCTCCTCTGCCTCGCTGCTGCCTGCGGCGCGCTGCCCATGGCGGCGGTGCGGGCCGGCGAGGTGGTTCTCATCGGCCATCCGCAGGTGCCGCGCCTCGACCGGGTGACCATCGAACGCATCTACACCGGCAAGGTCGTCGAGGTCGGCGGCGTGCGCGTCGAGCCGCTCGATCTGCCGCCCGACAACCCGCTGCGGACCCGTTTCCTCGGGCGCTGGCTGGGCAGCGACGAGGAGCGCTACACCGCCTACTGGACGGTGCGCCGCTACGTGGGCAAGGGGGCGCCGCCGCCCGAGGCGGCAACGGCGGCCGACGTGATCCGCATCGTCGGCAGCCGCCCGGGCGCCATCGGCTACATCGATTCGAACGACATCAAGGCGGGGATGAACGTGGTGGCGCGCTGAGCGCAGCGACACGCCGCCCGAGCCCGTCGGCGTAGGCCGCGAAACGGTGGATGTCGTCATGGCCGGCGCCGTCCACCTCGACCAGCTCGGCGCGGCCG
>SSSX01000408.1 GCA_015657735.1 Zoogloeaceae bacterium | reverse complement strand
TCTGGCCGGGCAGCGCGTACATCAGGTCGAGGTTGACCCGCTCGAAGTGGGTCAGCGCGGCTTCGGCGGCGGCGATCGCGTCGGCGCGGCCGTGGATGCGCCCGAGCGCCTGCAGGTGGCGTTCGTCGAAGCTCTGGATGCCGACCGACAGGCGATTGACGCCGGCTTCGCGGAAGGCCCGGAAGCGGCCCGCATCGACGGTGCCGGGATTGGCTTCGAGGGTGATCTCGGCCTGCGGGTCGAGCAGCACGCGCATACGGATCGCGGTGAGCAGGGTGTCGAGGCCGTCGGGGCTGATCAGGCTGGGCGTGCCGCCGCCGATGAAGATGCTGTACACCCGCCGGCCCCAGATCTGCGGCAGCGCACTTTCGAGGTCGGCGACGAGGGCGTCGAGGTAGGCCGCTTCGGGGATGCCGTCGTCGCGCACGGCGTGGGAGTTGAAGTCGCAGTACGGGCACTTGCGCACGCACCACGGAAAGTGGACGTACAGCGCCAGCGGCGGCGAGGCGGTGAGCTTCGATTCCCAGCCGCCTGCGCCGGCGGCCGGCGGCGCGGCTTGCGGGGCGATCGGGATGATCCGGGGTTGGGACATCGGCCGGGCGGGGTCAGACGGGTTCGTTGCTCAGCTTGTCGAGCAGCTGGCGGAAGGCGTTGCCGCGGTGCGACAGCACGTTCTTGAGTTCGGCCGGGATTTCGGCGGCGGTCTGCTCCAGCTCGGCGACGAGGAACAGCGGGTCGTAGCCGAAGCCGGCGCTGCCGCGCGGCGCGTCGAGAATCTGGCCGCGCCATTCGCCGGTGGCGATCAGCGGTTGCGGATCGTCGGCGTGGCGGACGAGGGCCAGCGCGCAGTAGAAGCGGGCGCGGCGGTCGGCGTGGCCGGCGAGGCGTTCGAGGAGGAGAGCGTTGTTGCGCTGGTCGGACTTCGGTTCGCCGGCGAAGCGCGCCGACTGCACGCCGGGCGCGCCGCCGAGGGCGTCGACGCACAGCCCGGAGTCATCGGCGAGCGCCGGCAGACCGGTGGCGCGGGCGGCGTGACGGGCCTTGGCGATGGCGTTTTCGACGAAGCTCGGGTGGGGCTCTTCGGCTTCGCTGACGTTGAACGCCGATTGAGGCAGCACCTCGATGCCGAGCGGCGCGAGCAGCGCGGCGAGTTCTTTCAGTTTGCCGGCGTTGCCGCTGGCGAGGACGAGTTTTTTCATGGTGCGGATCCTTCCCGGCGTTCAGGCGATGCCGAGAGCCTTCTTCTGTTCGACAACCAGTTGGGCGATGCCGTCGCCGGCTAGTTCCAGCAGCGCGTCGAGTTCGGCGCGCGAGAAGGGCGTGCCCTCGGCGGTGCCCTGGACTTCGACGAAGCCGCCGGCGCCGGTGAGCACGACGTTCATGTCGGTTTCGCAGTCGGAATCTTCGGGGTAATCGAGGTCGAGCACCGGCACGCCCCGGTAGATGCCGACGGAAACCGCGGCGACGAAGTCGCGCATCGGATTGGCGGCCAGCTTGCCGGCCTTGACGAGACCGTCGAGGGCGTCGTGGACTGCCACGCAGGCGCCGGTGATGGCGGCCGTGCGGGTGCCGCCGTCGGCCTGCAGCACGTCGCAGTCGATGGTGATCTGGCGTTCGCCGAGGGCTTTCATGTCGACCACCGCGCGCAGGCTGCGACCGATCAGGCGCTGGATTTCCTGGGTGCGGCCGCTCTGCTTGCCCTTCGCCGCCTCGCGCGGGCTGCGGGTGTGGGTCGAGCGCGGCAGCATGCCGTACTCGGCGGTCAGCCAGCCCTGGCCCTTGCCGCGCAGGAAGGGCGGCACCGATTCCTCGACGCTGGCGGTGCACAGCACCCGGGTGTCGCCGAATTCGATCAGCACCGAGCCTTCGGCATGGCGGGTGAAGCCGCGGGTGATGCGCACGTCGCGCAGTTGGGCGGCGGCGCGGCCGCTGGGGCGGGAGAGGGAGGCAGGGGTGGTGGTCATTTGAACTTGTGGATGGCTGCGTTGATTTCGCGGATCGCCATTTCGATCTCGTCTTCGCTGAGGTCTTCCTGCTCGCGCTTGCCGCGGCCGAAGCCTTCCATCTGGGTGGTGTAGGCGTCGGCGGGCATGGTGCGGGTGGATACGGTGTCGGGGATGTCTTCCTGGTGGTCGTCGTGCCAGGTCATGGCGATCAGCGTCATGTTGTCGCACTGCGCGCCGCCGAGGAGTTCGGCTTCGTTCATGACCTTGGGCACGCTTTCCATGACCCGGCCGTCGGCCAGCGTGCCGACCAGGGTGTCGGCATCGAGGGGGCCCCACACGCCGTCGGAGCAGATCGCGACGACGTCGCCGTTGGCCAGCGACACGCCGCGGGAGAACTCGATCTGCGGCGGGTGGTTGCCGCCCAGGCAGCTGAAGATGCGGTTGCGGCCGGGGTGCACGGCGGCCGCTTCGGCGTCGAGCAGGCCCTGGTCGAGCATCAGTTGGACGCGCGAGTGGTCGCGGGTCTGGGCGGCCAGGCGGCCCCGGCGGATCAGGTAGAGGCGCGAGTCGCCGGCGTGGGCCCAGTGGGCGACGCCTTCCTGGATCAGGCAGGCGACGATGGTCGTGCGCGGGATGTCGGCGAGGTGCTTGTCGAAGGCGTAGTCGAGGATCGCGTGGTGGGCGTTGCTCAGCACGCGGGACAGGAACAGCACCGGGTCGGTGACCTTCGGCCGGGCTTCCTGCTGGAAGGACTGGGCGATGAACTGCACCGAAATCTGCGCCGCGACCTCGCCGTAAAGGTGCCCGCCCATGCCGTCGGCGAGCACCATCAGCAGCGCGTCGCGG
Organism: Zoogloeaceae bacterium; assembly: GCA_015657735.1. GTDB lineage: Bacteria > Pseudomonadota > Gammaproteobacteria > Burkholderiales > Rhodocyclaceae > Zoogloea. Next base: position 3,102 of record SSSX01000408.1, on the reverse strand, counting down.
GTGTAGGAATAGGCAACCCGGTCCTGGTTGGTGCGCCGCTTGCCGACCCGGCTTTCCTGGAAAATGGTGAATCTCATGAACGGCCTATCATTGTTTTTAGTCGGGTGCCGAGCCCTTCGAGCCAGGTTTTCTGCTGCGGCGGGGCTTCGCGGTGACGCTGGGCGAGAACCTTCTGCAGTGCGAAGCAGCTCTGGGGACGTCTCAGGGGGTCGAGTTGCAGGCACCAGTCGATGGTGGCCAGAAAGTGCGGCGAATATTCGCCGGCCCACGCCTTGGTGGCGGGGACGACGCTGTCGTGCTTGGCGCGTTCGTCGGAGCGCTGCGGCGAGGTGCCGGCCAGACAGGCGTACATGCTGGCGCCGACGCTGTAGATGTCGCTCCACGGCCCGAGGGCCTCGCGGCTGCCGAACTGCTCCGGCGACGCGAAGCCGGGGGTGTACATCGGCTTGAGGATCGGCGTGTCGGACATCAGCGTCTGGCGGGCGGCGCCGAAATCGAGCAGCACCGGCGTGCCGTCGCTGCGCAGATAGATGTTGGACGGCTTGATGTCGAGGTGCAGCAGCTTGTGCGCATGGACTTCGCGCAGGCCGTTGAGCATGCGGGTGAACACGCCGCGGATGAAGCGCTCGCGGATGCTGCCCTTGTTCTTCTGGACGTAGTCGTGGAGCGTCCGGCCGCGTTCGAACTGCATCACCATGTAGACGGTGCCGTTGGCGCGGAAGAAGTTCAGCACGCGCACCACGTTGGGGTGCACCAGCTTGGCCAGCGCCCGGCCTTCCTCGAAGAAACACTTCATGCCGTAGCGGAAGGCGCCCTGGTGGGCCTCGGTAACATGCGGCGTGACCTCGCCCTCGGCGCGCAGCGCGAGGGAGTTCGGCAGGTATTCCTTGATGGCGACGGGCGTGCCGTCCTGGTCGTAGGCAAGATAGACGATCGAGAAACCGCCCAGCGACAGCTGTCGTTCGACCCGGTAGTGGTCGAGCAGGAAACCTGACGGGAGGGCGCAGTTCTGTTGAGTGGCCATCGGGCGGGGCGCTACACTTCGTCTTTTGGTGGCGTTCAGGCTCGCTAGTTTAGCTTCGGATTGCCCCGCTATCTCGGGAAAACAGCATGATTCACAGCATGACCGGTTACGCCGTCCAGGTTCGCGAGCTGGGCCGCGTCGCCCTGCACCTCGAACTGCGTAGCGTCAACTCCCGCTACCTCGACCTTGCCTTCCGCATCAACGACGACCTGCGCCAGGCCGAACCGCTGATCCGCGAGGCGATCACCGCCAGGCTGCAGCGTGGCAAGGTGGAATGCCGTTTCAACCTGCAGGCGAAGGATAGCGCACCTCGCGACCTGGCGATCAACGACATGCTGCTTGGGCAACTGAAGGCCGCCCAGGCCGCGGTGCTCGCCGAGCTGCCGCAGGCCGCGCCGTTCTCGGTGGCCGAGGTGCTGCGCTGGCCCGGCATCCTCGCCGACGACGGCGTCACCTTCGACGCGCTGCAGCCGGAGATCGCCCCGCTGGTCGCCGCCGCCCTCGACGAGCTGGTCGCCACCCGCCGCCGCGAAGGCGCCAAGCTCGCCGACATGATCCGCGGCCGGATCGCCCACATGCGCGGGCTGGTCGCCAGCGTCGCGCCGCGGGTGCCGGCCCTCGTCGCCGAATACCAGGAAAAGCTCGCCACCCGCCTGCGCGACGCCGCCGCGACCCTCGACGACGACCGCATCCGCCTCGAGGTCGGCCTGTTCGCCCAGCGGGTCGACGTGGCCGAGGAACTGTCGCGGCTGTCGACCCATCTCGACGAGGTCGAGCGCATCCTCAAGGCCGGTGGCGCCGCCGGCAAGCGCCTCGACTTCCTGATGCAGGAACTCAACCGCGAAGCCAACACCCTCGGCTCCAAGGCGATGGCCGCCGACATGACCGCCGTCGCCGTCGAACTCAAGCTGGCCATCGAGCAGATGCGCGAGCAGGTGCAGAACATCGAGTGATGTTTTAGGCCATTCCAAGCCGCACCGCAATAACCTCAAAACCCGCGCAGTTAGCGGGTTTTGTTGTTTCAGATCGCACCATGCCGTATCATCCAATGACGTAAATAGTGTGTACCCAAACGTGTACCCAAAGGCCAAAACGGCCGGAAGTTTGGGTACACACAGGGGGATGGCATGAGCAATCTATCGGATGTTCAGATTCGCGCCTGGATCAAGACCGGGGAACGGTTCGAGGGCAAGGCCGATGGCGATGGCCTGTATCTGCGGTTTCGTGCCGTTGATGCCTTGCCCGTCTGGCTGTTCCGCTATCGGTTCGCCGGGAAGGCGCGAATGATGCTGATCGGCGCCTACGGGGTTCTGTCCCTGGCAGATGCGCGGAAGGAGGCCAAGCGTCTTTCCGCTCAGGTGTCGCTTGGCGTCGACGTGGCAGGCGAGAAGAAAGCGCGCAAGGCGGAGGCCGTTGCCAAGATCGAGGCGGAGGCGCGAGCCGTCACCGTGGCGGAGCTGGCCGACGACTACTTCGAGCGGATGATTGCCGGGCGCTGGAAGCATCCCGACATCGTGCGCAGCAGGATCGAGAAGGACATAAAGCCCGCGCTCGGCAAGATGAAGGTTGAGGACGTGCGCCCCGCCGACATTGACGCCATGCTGCAAGCCGTCGTCAAGCGAGGTGCGCCGACCGTGGCAAACGACGTGCTGCGCTGGGTGCGGCGCATGTTCGATTTCGCCATCAAGCGCCACCTGTGCCAGTACAACCCCGCGGGCGCTTTCGACCTGGCGGACGCTGGGGGCCGGGAAGAGTCACGCGACCGGGCACTATCCCGCGCCGAGCTGGTCACCTTCTTCGCCGCGATGCGTGAGGCCAAGGGGTTCAGCGTTGAAAATGAACTGGCTGTGAAGCTGTTGCTGCTGCTGGCCGTGCGGAAGCAGGAGCTGACCGCGGCGCTGTGGGATGAATTCGACCTCGACGCGGCCGTGTGGAACCTGCCGGCAGCGCGCACCAAGACCGGCGCTGCCATTGCGATTCCGTTGCCGCCGGTGGCCGTCGAGTGGCTGCGCGATCTGCTGCGGCTGGCGGCCGGTTCGGCCTACGTGTTCCCGGCGCGCAAGATGCAACACCGGATG
>SSSX01000407.1 GCA_015657735.1 Zoogloeaceae bacterium | reverse complement strand
GTAGTCGCAGCCGGGCACGTAGCCGTAGCCGCCGGCCAGCGGACCCATGCGCAGCACGCTCGCCGTGCTGGTCCACCCGCGGCCGTAGTCCTGCAGCCAGGTGAGGCTGGCGGAATACGGCGCGGTGCGCTTGGCGACGGCTGGGTCGTCGGTGTGACGGTCGATCAGGGTGTGGCTGAACAGCACTTCGGTGCCGGCCCGCGGGCGGCTGCGGAACTGGTATTCGATGCCGCGCAGCACCACCGGCGAGGACAGGTTGACGAACTGCGAGCTGGGCAGCGGCAGGACTGATCCGCCGGCCGGGACGATGCGGCGGATCACGAAATCGGTGATCCGCTCGTTGAAGATGCGCACGTCGAGGGTCGCGTCGAGGGCGCGGAAGCGCCCGAGGTAGCCGACCTCGAAGGTGTCGACCCGCGGCACCTTGAGCTGCGCGTTGGGCTGGTAGGGCCACGCCAGCAGCACGCCGCTGCCGGGGTCGTGGGCGCGCACGTCGCCGTACAGGTCGAACAGGTTGCGCTGCTGCCAGGCCCGCGCGTAGCCGGCGCGGAAGGTGTCGCCGGGGCTGGCCTGCCAGTTGATGAAGGCGCGCGGGATGAACTGCAGCGCGACGTTGCCGTTCTTCTCGAGCAGGCCGCCGAGGTTCAGCTGCCAGTCGGGGGTGAGCCGCCAGTCGAGGTTGGAAAACGCGCGGTAGAGGTTCATCGCCGGCGGGTTGCTGCCGGCGAACAGGAACGGCGCCTCGGTGCGGTCGCGACGGCTCTCGAGGCCCCACACCAGCCGCGCCTGCGGGTTGAGCGCGAAGCGGTGCTGCAGTTCGAGGTTGCTGCGGTCGCTGCTGCGGTTGCGGTCGAGGGGGACCGCCGGGTAGGCCGGCGGGGCGCTGGCCAGCCAGCGGTCGGTGCCCGACTCGTGGTTGCGGTAGAGGCTGACCAGCCACTCCTCGTCGTCGGCGACGGCGCGCCGCCAGGTGAGGTGGATCGTGCTGCCTTCGGTGCCGGTGGTGCGTTCGCCGTTGTTGCCGAAGACCGAGTCGGGGTAGCCCAGGTCGCGCTGGGCGCGGTTGTAGCCGGCGCGCAGCGTGACTTCGTCGCGGGCGTCGAGGCGGTAGTCGCTGCGCAGGCTGACGGTCTGGCTGCGGCGCGAATCGTGGATGCCGGAGAAACCGTTGTCGCGGGTCTGGGCCGCCGACAGGCGCACGCCGAGTCCGTCGCTGCCGCCGCTCCAGCTGGCGTGCAGGTCGGCGATGCCGTGGCTGCCGCCGTTGGCCTGCGCCGACCCGCCGCGGTCCTGGTGGCTGTGGCGGGTGATGATGTTGATCACGCCGAGAAAGGCGTTGGCGCCGTAGGCGTTGGAGTTGGTGCCGCGGACGACCTCGATGCGTTCGATCTCCTGGATCGTCAGCGGCAGCGCCGACCAGTCGACGCCGCCGAACGAGCTCGGCGCATACACCGACCGGCCGTCGATCAGCACCTGGATCTCGGTCGGGTAGTCGCTGCCCAGGCCGTGGTAGGTCACCCACTGGCTGTGGCCGCGCTCCTGGCCGACCTGCATGCCGGGCACCAGGCGCAGCAGGCGGGCGACGTCGCGGTAGCCGGTGGCGCGGATGAAGTCGCGGTCGAGGATGGTGACGGCGCCCGGCGCCTCGTTGAGCGCCTGCGGCAGACGCGACGCCGACAGGACGGTCGGCAGGTCTTCGAAGAACGGCGATTCGCCGCCGCGCGGCGGCTCGTCGGCGACGGCGAGGTGCGCGGGCAGGACGCCCGCGAGGGCGACGAGCAGGATCCGACGTGACGGCGGCAGGGACATCGGGCGAGGGGCGTGGTAACGGAAAACGGGGCTGTCCGGTGACCGGACAGCCCCATGTCGGCGCAAATTATAAACAGCCCGCCCGCTCCCGGCTGCCCAATCTTGCGACCGCGGTGCGACCGCCGACAGGCTGCCTGCGCCCGCCGCCGCCGCGGGTTCAGTCGATCCGCACCGGCACGAAGATGCGGTTGCCACCGCGCTGGACGAGCAGCGCAAAGCGGTTGCCGGCGCCGTCGAGGAGCTTGCGGAAGTGCTCGATGCTGCTGATCGGCTGGTTGTTGATGCCGACGATCACGTCGCCGGGCTGCAGGCCGGCCTTGCCGGCCGGGCCGCTGGCGCCCTCGACGACGATGCCGCCCGGAACGCCGAGGCGGGACGCCTCCTGGGCGCTCAGCCCGCGGCCGGTGAGGCCCAGTTTGCCGCTGGCGCTGTCGCCCTTGCGCTCGGCGCCGCCCGCCGCCATGACCTTTTCGCCGGCCTGTTCGCCGAGGGTGACGCTGACCTCGCGGGTCTTGCGGTCGCGCCAGATCGACAGGTGGACCACCGAGCCGGGCTTCTGCTCGCCGATGATGCGCGGCAGGTCGGCGGAGTTATCGACTTTCTGGCCGTTTACGCCGAGCACCACGTCGCCGGGCTGCAGGCCGGCCTTCTCGGCCGGCGAGCCGTTCTCGACGTTGGCGATCAGCGCGCCCTTCGGCTTGTCGAGGCCGAAATTCTGGGCCAGATCGGCGTCGAGGCCCTGGATCGACACGCCGAGGCGGCCGCGGGACACCTTGCCGTACTTCTGCAGCTGGTCCTTGACCTTCATCGCCACGTCGATCGGGATCGCGAACGAGATGCCCATGAAGCCGCCGGAGCGGGAATATATCTGCGAGTTGATGCCGATCACTTCGCCGGCCAGGTTGAACAGCGGGCCGCCCGAGTTGCCCGGGTTGATCGCCACGTCGGTCTGGATGAAGGGCACGTAGTTCTCGTCGGGCAGGCGGCGCGCCTTGGCGCTGATGATGCCGGCGGTGACGGTGTTCTCGAAGCCGAACGGCGAGCCCATCGCGACGACCCACTCGCCGACCTTGCTGCGCTCGGCGTCGCCGGTGCGCACCGCCGGCAGGCCGCTGGCGTCGATCTTCAGCAGCGCCACGTCGGTGCGTTTGTCGACGCCGACGACCCGCGCCTTGAATTCGCGTTTGTCGGTCAGCTTGACGGTGACTTCGGTGGCGCCGTCCACCACGTGGGCGTTGGTCAGCACGAAGCCGTCGGAACTGACGATGAAGCCCGAGCCGACGCCCTGTTGGATCTGCTCCGGCATCCGTCCGCCGCCGCTGCCGCCGTTGCCGGGCATGCCCGGAACGGGCACGCCGAAGCGGCGCAGGAAGTCGTAGAACGGATCGCCGGCGAACGGATCTTCGCCCGATGCGCCGCCGTTGCCGCGCGAGAGCTTCTGGGTGACGCTGATGTTCACCACCGCCGGTCCGACCTGTTCGACCAGCGTCGAGAAATCCGGCAGCCCGTAGCGTCCGCCCGGGGCCGGGGTGACGGCCGGCGCGGTCGCCGGCGCGGCGGCGGCCACCGCGCCGTTGGCGGCGTGGGACGGGGAGATGGCGCCGCCGTCCTGCAGGCAGCCGGCGACGGCCAGGACGATGGCGGAGAAGGCGAGGGTGGACCGGACGACGGCAGGTTTCATGCAGGGCTCCTGTTTTTGCACGGGAGGGTGGACGCCGGCGGCGAAACCGTGTTCCCGCTGCGAACAAACGATTACAAATCTGGGGCCGGTCGGCGGGGAAACAAGGGCCATGGGAAATGGATGAGTTCCCGTTTCTATTCCCCACGCCCGATGTATAGTTAAACGCTATTGCCACCCGGGGAACCGCCCATGACGCTCACCGATCTCCGCTATCTCGTCGCCCTTGCCCGCGAGCGCCACTTCGGTCATGCGGCCGAGCGCTGCAACGTCAGCCAGCCGACCCTGTCGGTGGCCATCAAGAAGCTGGAGGACGAGCTGGCGGTGACGCTCTTCGAGCGCAGCGCGGCCGACGTCAAGATCACCGACATCGGCGTGCGCATCGTCGCCCAGGCCGAGAAGGTGCTGCTCGAGGCCGGGCAGATCAAGGAACTCGCCACTGCCGGCCGCGACCCGCTGTCCGGTCCGCTCAAACTGGGCGTGATCTACACCATCGGGCCCTATCTGCTGCCCCATCTGATCCCCCGCGTGCACCAGGCGGCGCCGTCGATGCCGCTGCTGATCCAGGAAAACTACACCGCCCGGCTGGCCGAATCCCTCAAGCGCGGCGACCTCGACGTGATCGTCATCGCGCTGCCTTTCGAAGAGCCCGGCATCGTCACCCAGGCGGTCTACGACGAACCTTTCCGCGTGCTGATGCCGGCCGGCCACGCCTGGGAGCAGGATGCGGCGATCCCCGCCCGGCGGCTTGCCGAGGAGCAGCTGCTGCTGCTTGGCGCCGGCAACTGCTTCCGCGATCAGGTGCTCGAGGTGTGCCCGCTGTGCCGCTCCGGCGAGGGCCTGCAGCGCACGCTGGAAGGCAGCTCGCTGGAAACCATCCGCCACATGGTGGCCACCGGCGCCGGCGTCACGGTGCTGCCGAGCACCGCCGCGGCGCCGCTGCCGGGCGGCAATCCGCTG
>SSSX01000406.1 GCA_015657735.1 Zoogloeaceae bacterium | reverse complement strand
GCCCTACCCGCACACCGAGCTGTCCTACCTCGCCAACGTGCTCAACCAGAAAGCGCGCGATTTCTACCACCGCCACGGCGTCGAACTGATCGAAGCCGCCTACGAGGCCAACGAGCACGTCGACGACGCCTCGCTGATGATCACCAAGCACTGCCTGCGCTACAGCTTCAACCTGTGCCCGAAGGAAGTGAAAGGCATCAAGCCCGACCCGATGACGCTGATCAACGGCAAGGAAAAACTCACGCTGCGCTTCGACTGCAAGCGCTGCGAGATGCACGTCGTCGGCCGCATCCGCAACTCGGTGCTGGCCATGCCGGCCGTGCCGGTCACCTTCCACGCCCGGGTGCCGGACGGCTTCCACGCACCCCACTGATGCCGGGCGGGAAGCGCCGGGCATCGCCGCGGCCCGCCCTCCATTCCCCGCCCCTGCCCCCGTCACGATGAAAAAAACCCTCGCCCTCGTCCTGCTCGCCGCTGCCGTGCTGCTCGGCCCGGTGGTCTGGCAGTTCCTCCACTTCGACCCGCGGGCCGTCCCGGCCAGCGGCCTGCCGTGGCAGATCGACACCCTGCCGGGCGGCGAGGCCAGAGTCTTCGACCTGACCCTCGGACGCAGCACCCTCGCCGATGCCCGCGCCCGCTTCGGCCCCGACATGCAGGTCGCCGTCGTCGCCGAGCCCGACGAAACCGGCAACGTCGAAGGCTACTACGAGGCCATTACCGCCGGCTTCGTCGCCGGCAAGCTGATCATCACCGCCGACCTGCCCGCCGCGACCATCGCCGCGATGCGCGAGCGCTCGCCGAAAACCGAATACATGCAAAGCACCACGCGCAAGGCCCGGCTCCTCGACGCCGACCTCGCCGCCGCGCTGGCCGCGCCGATCCGCGCCATCGCCTTCGTTCCGTCGGCCCAGCTCGACGAGGCCGTGGTCCTCGAACGCTTCGGCCAGCCGGCCGAACGCATCCGCGTGAACGACCACGTCGAACACCTGCTCTACCCGGCCAAGGGCCTCGACCTGACCCTCGACAGCCGCGGCCGCGAGCTGCTGCAGTACGTCGCGCCGGCGCGCTTCGAGGCGCTGCGCGCGCCGCTCAGGGCCCAGGCCGGGCACTAAGCCCGCGCCTGCACCCAGGCGAGGATTCCCTCGACGCTGCGGAAATCTTCGGTGGCGCGCGCCGGCACCGCCGTCTCGCGCTCGCTCCACATGCGCGCCAGCGCATTGCCGGGGCCGATTTCCAGCACCGCGTCCGGCTGCATTTCGGCAACCGCGTCGAGGCAGGCCGCCCAGTCCAGCGTCGTGCTGATCTGCCGCGCCAGCGCCGCGGTGGCGTCGGCCCCGTGTCGCGCCGGCCGCCCGTCGATTGCGCTCAGCACCGGAAAAGCCAGCCGGCCGGCGGAAAACGGCTGGAGGCGCGCGGCAAAGGCGCGGCTCGCCTCCGCCAGCCACGGCGTGTGGGACGGCGTCGTGACCCCCAGCCTGACGACGCGCGCCGCGCCCTGCCCTTCGGCAAGGCTGGCCGCCTGCGCCAGATCCGCCTCCGGCCCGCCCAGCACGAAATGATCCGGCCCGTTGCGGATCGCCACCGCCAGGCCGCACTCCGCCGCCAGCGCGGTCACCGCCGCGGCCGGCAGGCCGACGATCGCCAGCAAGCCGGCCGGGCCGGCCACGCAGGCGTCCATCAGCTGCGCCCGCGCGCCGCACAAGGCCAGCCCGTCGTCGACGGAGAAGGCGCCGGCGGCGCAGCACGCCGCCATCTCGCCGAGCGAATAGCCCGCCACGCACACCGGCCGGGGCAGCCCGGGCCGCAGCTGCTGCCACAGGCTGGCCTGCAGCGCGAAGATCAGCGGCTGGGCGACGCGATTGGCGAGCAGCGCCGCCGGCGTCACTTCGGCGTCGTGCCACACCGACGGAATCGCCGTCGCCAGGGCCGCGGCGAGTGCCGGCGGCGCCTCGGCGCGCAGGCGCCGGAGGTGCTCCGGCTGCTGGTTGCCCTGACCGCTGAAAAGGATCGCCAGACGCATCGCCGGCCTCACAGTGCGTCGAGAAAGAGCGTCACCCCGAGCAGATCGGCGCTGCCGCCGGGGCTCAGGTTGCGCGCCACGAACTCGGCATGGATCGCCTGCGCGCGCGGCGCCCAGCCGTCGGCGAGCACCCCGCCGGCGGCCAGGACGGCGCGCGCCCGGCCGCGTGCGAAGGCCAGCCCGGCGTCGCCGCCGCGCCACAGCAGATTGGTGTCGTCGACCACGGCGATCAGCGCGAACAGGGCCTGGACCGCCGCCTGCTCGGGCGAAGCGCCGTGCTGCAGCGCCCGGCGATAGGCCGGCAGGCCGACCTCCCGCGCCGCCGGAAAACCGTCCGCGGCCTCCTGCCGGGCGCCGCCGCACGCGTAGCGGCGCACCACCTCGGCGCCGTGGCTGGTGGCCGTCGGGCTGGCCGCGGCGAGGATCGCGTCGCCCCACCGGCGCGTCACGCCGGCGCACGCCGCCTCGGCGGTCAGCGGAGCGCCGTCGGCCAGCAGCGCGCCGGCCGACGCGCACAGCAGACCGAGGTTGAAGATCGCCCCGCGGTGGGTATTGATGCCGCCGGTGGCGCGCAGCATGCGCGCTTCGGCGGCGACGCCGAGCACACGCAGCGGCTCGAAATCCGGCCGGGTCGCGCCGAGCCGGGCAATGTCGGGAAAGTAGTCGCGCAGCGACTGCAGGCTGCGCACGAAGGTGCGGAAGTCCATGTCGCGGTGACTGCCCGAATCGGCCGGGCTGACCAGGCCGGGCTTGGGCGACAGTTCCACCTCGCGGTACAGCGAACGGATCGCCAGGCTGCCCAGTTGGCGGGCGGCGGCCTCATGGTCGTGCCGGCGTCCGGCGGCAGGCTGCGCCGGGCGGCGGGCCAGGGCTTCATGCATGACAGTGCTCCTCGTCGAACTGGACCAGCAGGCTGCCCACCGGCAGCAGCGCAACCTCGGCGGCGCCCTTGACGAGCACCTGGGCGGTCGCGTCGCCGCCGGCTGCGGCGAGTTCCTTCCAGGCCACCGCACAGCCGTCCGGGAAGCGGATTTCGCCGTCCAGCCCGCAGGGCAGCCCGGCCGCCGCCTCGCTCAGCGCGGCGATGGCCAGCGCGTACTGATCGCGGCTGGCCACATCGCAGATCAGGTCCACGTCCGACCCGGCATGACGGTAGGTCTCCCCGCTCGCCGCCTCCCAGGCCAGCGAACCGTACACGCCGACCCGCAGTCCGCCCGCAAGGAGACGCCTCTCCAGCCGGGCCAGCGGCGCGGCAACAGAATCCGGCAGGCGCGCGAGGCAGGCGCCGATGGCGAGCGGCGGCGCAGTCCGCAGCAGATCGCGCGGATCGGCGAGGCAGCCGACCCGCCGGCGCCCTTCGCTGGCCGGCAGGGTCAGCCCGAGCAGGACGCCGGCAGCGCCGGCCGGCTGCCGGGCCACCACCAGCGGGCGGCCCGCCGCGATCCACTCGGCCACCCGTGCCGACAGGGCCGCGTCGGCGACCCCGCACAGGAAACCGACCGCGGCGCCCGGCTTCAGCCAGGCAAGGTCATGGCGACGCATGGCCGCGCCTCAGGCCGCCAGCACCGCGGCCACGACGTCGGCAGCCAGACGCCGCCCGTCGCGGGCCCGGCCGCTCGCCATCCGCCCGTCGGTAGCCGGCCCGGCCGCCGCCTGATTGGCCAGCGCGGCTTCGAGCAGGCTGGCCGACGGGGCCGGCCAGATCGCCTCGATGGCGCCCATGCGCTGGTAGTTCTCGGCGCCGGGGGCGAAGGTCGGCGAACTGCCGGCCAGTTCCACCAGACGCTCGTGGGCGATCTTGGTGACCCGCGCCATGGCCTTCAGGTCCATCACCCGCACCTGGGCGTCGGCCAGCGCGTAAGTCTTGTCGGCCATCAGCCCGAACGACAGAAAACCGCCGCTGACCGCCTCGCCGGTGACCAGCGCGAGGCTGACGTGGCCCTGCCGCCGCGCCAGATCGACGCAGCGGGCGAGGTGCGCCAGGCTGCCGTTGAGGCACAGCAGCTCCTCGGCGCGGGACAGGGCCTGACCCTTGGTGTCGACGAGAAACACGATGGGCCGGCCGGGGTGCCGGTCGACGATGTCGAGAATGCGCCCGGCGAGGCCGAGGGCGATGTCGTGGCCGATGGCGGCGGGCCCGGTGGTGCCGAGCACAGCAACCGTGCCGGTGGCCGTCTGCGCGGTGCCGGCGACCAGCTGGTCGCTGACCTCGACCGCATGGCCGGCCGGGAACAGGGCATCGAGAATGTCGTGGAGCGTCATGCTGGCAGTCCTTTGCGGAGGGCGACCAGGCTGTCCCGGTCCATGATGGGAATCTGGCGGGGATCGGGCACGCCCAGCGCGGCCCACACTTCGAGGCCGTCGCGCATCCCCGCGAAGCGCTGGCGGCGGCTCGTCAGACGGTCCTGCTCGGCGCGCAGCGTGGCGCTCGACGGTGCCGGCTCGGTCCACCCGGCGAGCACGTCGATGGCGCCCTGGCGGAAGGCGGCGGCATCGTCCTCGACCAGCTCGGCACAGTCGCCGGTCAGGTAGCGCTGCTTGCCGCCGGTGACCCGCCACACCAGCGCGCGGTCCTTGGAGTCGAACTCCTCGACGCCGGCCACGGTTTCGATCACCTCGGGGCCGGACAGCGCCAGCCGCCCTTCCTCCGACATCACGATCGCCGAACACAGCCGCGACACGATGCCCATGCCGCCGAAGGCGCCGCAGCTGCCGCCGACCAGCGCCAGCACCGGCACGCCGGCGGCGCGGGTGTCGAGCACCGCGCGCATGATCTCGGAAATGGCGATCAGACCGGCATTGGCTTCGTGCAGGCGCACGCCGCCGGAGTCGACCATCAAGATCACCGCGGCGGGTTTTTCGGCCATCGCGCGGCGCAGCAGGCCGACGATCTTGGCGCCGTGGATCTCGCCGACCGCGCCGCCCATGAACTGCCCTTCCTGGGCGATGACCAGCACCGGCTGGCCGCCGAGCGCCGCCGAGCCGACGATCACGCCGTCGTCGAAGGCGCCGGGAATGTCGAGCACGGCGAGGTGCGGGCTGGGCTGCGACGCTTCGGGCGGCAGGAATTCCGTGAAGCTGCCGGCATCCAGCACGGCCGCCACGCGGTTGCGGGCGGTGGCCTCGAAGTAGCTGTGGCGCCGGCTCGGATTGATGGGGGCGTTCATTGGGCACCTCCGGTGTAGTCGCCGAGGGCCTGGCCCAGGCGCAGGGTGACGACCGCCGGGGTCGCCCCCATGTCGTTGATGGCGATGCGGGTGCCGCCGACCGGATGGCGCGAGGCGAAGTCGGCGATCACGGCTTCCCAGATCTTGCCGAAGCCGCGGGCCGAGGTTTTGACCGACACCGTGCAGGCATCGGCCTCGTCGCCGGGGCGGATCAGGATTTCCAGGTTGCCGGAGCCGACTACGCCGCACAGGGCGGCGCCGGCCGCGGGTCTGGCGGGCTGGGCGTTGAAGCGGAATTCGAGGTTTTCCATGGCGGTCACCAGTTGCGGAAGCGGGCGGGCGGGGCGTAGAGGCCGCCCGACCAGCGCACGAGGTCTTTGACGGAACGGGCCGCGAGCAGGTCGCGATTGGCCCGGCGGGGGTCGATGCCGAGGTCTTCGGCGCGGCGGATGACACCGCGCTGGCGCAGCCGTTCGACCATCTCGCGGTCGCGCGCCATGCCCACCGGGGTGAAGCCGGCCACGCCGCGGATGGCCTGCTCGCGCTCTTCGGGCGTGCGGCACAGGAGCAGGTTGGCGATGCCTTCCTCGGTGACGATGTGGGTCACGTCGTCGCCGTAGATCATGATCGGCGGCAGCTCCATGCCCATGCTTTCCTTGAGCTTCCAGGCGTCGAGCTCCTCGACGAAGACCGGCGCCATGTGTTCGCGGAAGGTTTCGACCATCTGCACCACCAGCTTGCGGCCGCGGACCGCGTCCGGCCCGCCGGCTTCGCGCCCGGCCTTGAGCCAGGCCGGCGAGGCATGACGCCGGCCGTGGGGGTCGGAACCCATATTGGGCGCCCCGCCGAAGCCGGTGATGCGCCCCAGCGTGGCGGTCGAACTGTTGCCGGCCAGGTCGATCTGCAGCGTCGAACCGATGAACATGTCGCAGGCGTAAAGGCCGGCGGTCTGGCTGAAGGCGCGGTTCGAGCGCATGCTGCCGTCGGCGCCGGTGAAGAAGATGTCCGAGCGGGCGGCGATGTAGTTTTCCATGCCCACTTCGGAGCCGAAGCTGTGTATCGACTCGACGCAACCCGATTCGATGGCCGGGATCAGCGTCGGGTGCGGATTGAGCGCCCAGTGGGTGCAGATCTTGCCCTTCAGGCCGAGCTCGGTGGCGTAGGTCGGCAGCAGCAGTTCGATGGCGGCGGTGTCGAAGCCGATGCCGTGGTTGAGGCGCTTGACGCCGTACTCGGCGTAGATGCCTTTCAGCGCCATCATCGCCATCAGCACCTGCACGTCGGTGATCTGCGCCGGGTCGCGGGTGAATAGCGGTTCGATGTAGTTGGGGCGCGGCGCGACGACGTAGAAGTCGACCCAGTCGGCCGGCACGTCGACCCGCGGCAGGCGATCCACCAGCTCGTTCACCTGGGCGATCACGATGCCGCCCTTGAAGGCGGTGGCCTCGACGATGGCCGGCGTGTCCTCGGTGTTGGGGCCGGTGTAGAGATTGCCGGCGGCGTCGGCGGCCTGCGCGGCGATCAGGCACACGTTCGGAGTGAGATCCACGAAGTAGCGCCCGAACAGTTCCAGGTAGGTGTGGATGGCGCCGATCTCGATCTGCCGGTCCTGCACCAGCCGGGCCAGACGGCCGCCCTGCGGGCCGGAGAAGGAGAAGTCGAGCTTGCTGGCGATGCCCCGCTCGAACAGATCGACGTGGCTCGGCAGGGCCAGCACCGACTGCACCATGTGCAGGTCGTGGAGGCGTTCCGGGTTGCAGTCGGCCAGGGTTTCGGCGAGGAAGTCGGCCTGTTTCTGGTTATTGCCTTCGAGGCACACCCGGTCGCCGGGCTCGATCACCGCTTCGAGCAGTGCGCCGATGCGCGCGGCCGGCACCTGACGGCCGGCGACGCCGAGGCTGGCGGCCCGGTCCAGGCGGCGCTGGCGCCCCTGGCGGCGGGTGTCCCAGGCGGCGGGAGGAGTGGGAGCGTTCATGGAATCTCCTGACGGATGGTGGGAGGGCGCCGGCTCAACCGACGAGGGCCTTGGTGGCGAGGAACAGGACCGACGGACCCATCAGGCAGCCGAGGCCGGTGTGGAAGGTGGCCACCAGCGCGCCGTAGGGCACGAGGCGCCGGTCGGTGGCGGCGAGGCCGGCGGACACGCCGCTGACGGTGCCCGCGAGGCCACCGAAGACCATCGCCGAGCGCGGGTTGTTGAGGCCCATGAAGCCGGCCAGCGCCGGGGTGAAGACCATCACCATGATGGCCTTGATGAGGCCGGTGGCGATCGACAGGGCCATCAGGTCGGAACTCGCGCCGATGGCCGCGCCGGTCACCGGGCCGACGATGTAGGTCACCGCGCCGGCGCCGATGGTGGTCATCGCCACCGCATCGCGGTAGCCCATCGACCAGGCCACGCTGGCCCCGACGACGAAGGGAATGATGGTGCCCAGCAGCAGGGCCATCACGCCGACCATGCCGGCTTTCTTGGCCTCGTCGACATGCACCTCGAAGGCCGTCGCGACGATCGCGAAGTCGCGCATCATCGCGCCACCCATCAGGCCGATGCCGGCAAAGATCTTGAGGTCGGCCAGACCCTTGGCGCCGCCGGTCTGGATGCCGCCCCAGTAGGCCAGCCCGAGGCCGATCACGATGGCGATGGCGGAGCCATGCACCCGCCCGAAGGTCAGGTGGCGGGACAGATGGACCGAGATCCACATGATGATGCCGACGAAGGCGAAAGCCGCGACAAGGGGGTTCTCGCGCAGGGCGTGTTCGATCATTTCCATGGTGTGTGTGCTCCGCTCGGATCAGGTTTCGTCGGCCACGGTGCCGACTTGCCAGGAACTGTCCTGGTTTTTCGGGCCGGTGCGGTTGATGAGGGCGATGACGCAGGCGCACAGGATCACCGCGCCGAGGGCCGAGATCAGCGCCACCGGGCCGCCCTTGAGGGCCGCGACGACGTTCTGCTGGGCCGCCATGGCGACCACCACCGGGATGTACATCGCGGCCCAGAAGCCGACTCCGGCCTCCGTGGTGTCGGGCATCAGGCCGCGCTTGTGGAGATAAACCCGCACCGCGATGAGCAGCATCATGGCGATGCCGACCCCGCCGACGTTGGCCTTGACGCCGATGAGACTGCCGAGCAGATCGCCTATATAGACGCCGAGCAGATGGCAGGCGGCCAGGATGGCCGTTCCGTAAATGATCATTTCAATGCCTCCTTTGCGTGGATCAACCACAGGGATGAGTTAAAGGTGAGCTTCTTGGTGAGCCTCAACTTCATGAACACATACAGAAGCAACTTTTATGTATTCATTAGTTTTGTTTGTGTATACAAGATTAATCGTTGTGGACACAAAGTCAAGGGCTTTGTATAGTTGATGCAAAGGAGCCACGACATGGATGCACTGAATTCCGCCCCCGCCCGACGCTCGGGGCAGCTCGGCGAAGAAATCGAGGAACGCATCGTTACCGGCGTGTACCCCCCGGGGATGCGTCTGGACGAACAGGAACTGGCGACCGCCTTCGGCGTGTCGCGCACGCCCGTTCGCGAAGCGTTGATCCAGCTGGCCTCCAGCGGCCTGGTCGAGATTCGCCCGCGGCGCGGCGCGACGGTGCCCGAGATGAGCGCCGACCGGCTGTGCGAGATGTTCGAGGTGATGGCCGAACTGGAGTCGATGTGCGGACGGCTGGCCGCCCGACGCATCCTGCCCGCCGAGCAGGCCCGCCTGCAGGAAGCCCATCAGGCCTGCGAGGCGGCGCGGGATGCCGGCAAGCCGGATCTGTACTACCAGCTCAACGAAGTTTTCCACCGCTGTATCTACGATGCCAGCCACAACGGTTTCCTCGCCGAGCAGGCCACCGCGCTGCACCGCCGCCTGCGCCCCTACCGGCGCCTGCAGCTGCGGGTGCGCAACCGGATGGACACGTCGTTTTCCGAGCATGCCGCCATCGTCGACGCGATCATCGCCGGCCACGGCGAGCAGGCCGCCGAGCTGCTGCAGAAGCACGTGGTCGTGCAGGGCGAACGTTTCACCGATCTGGTCGCCACGCTGCGGCAGATGAACGCCCCGGCCGCGCCGGAAGCGCTCGCGACGCCCTGACAATCCGGCACTTCAGCGCACCGCCGTCACCAGCGGCGGTGCGTGGGGAGCGGCAGCCCGCCCCGAGTTCGCCCACGCCCATGTCCGCAGGAGCCCCGATGTCCCCGATCCCCACCCCGCGCGTCGCCCCCGTCCGGCGCGCCCTCGCGTGGCTGCAGCGCGAATGGTTCCTCGCCGGCATGCTCGGCGCGGTGATCCTCGCCACGCTGCAGCCCGAGCTCGGCCGCAGCGGCGGCATCCTGCATGGCGAGGCGCTGACCAGCGCCGGCATCGCCATCGTGTTCTTCCTGCATGGCCTCGGGCTGTCCTTCGCCAGCCTGCGCCAGGGTCTCCTCAGCTGGCGCATCCACGTGGTCGTGCAGGCCATGACCTTCATGGTCTTTCCGCTGGTGTGGTTCCTCGCCGATGCGCTGGTCGGACGCTGGCTGCCGCGCGATCTGGCGCTCGGCTTCTGCTACCTGTGCGCGCTGCCGTCCACGATCTCGTCGTCGGTGGCGATGACCGGCCTGGCCCGCGGCAACGTGCCGGCGGCGATCTTCAACGCCACGCTGTCGAGCGTGCTCGGCATCGTCGTCACGCCGCTGCTGATCACCGCGTTTACCCACGTCGAAGGCCAGGGCCTGCCGTTCGTCGAGACGGTGACGAGCATCTCGCGTCTGCTGCTGCTGCCGCTCGTCGTCGGCCAGCTGATGCGTCCGCTGCTGCATGCCTGGCACCACCGCCACCAGCGCTTCACCCACCTGCTCGACCGCTGGGTGATCCTGCTGCTGGTCTATTCGGCCTTCTGCGATTCGGTGGCCTCGGGCCTGTGGCGCGACAACGGCCTCGACGTGCTGCTGCTCGCGATGGCCGGCGCGGGAATCGTGCTGGCCGCCGTGCTGGCACTGTCCACCTGGCTGGCCCAGCGCATGGCGTTCCGGATCGAGGACCAGATCGCCATCGTGTTCTGCGGTTCGAAGAAAACCCTCGCCTCGGGCATTCCGATGGCGAAACTGCTGTTCGGGGCGAGTCCGGCCATCGGATTGATCCTGCTGCCGATCATGTTCTATCACCAGCTGCAGCTCTTCGTCTGCTCGATGCTCGCCAACCGCTACGCCCGGCGGGACGGAATTTCCATGCCAAAACCGCAGGCGTCCAAGTCATAATGGCAGACCGTCCGTTTGCATGCCCCGCCTGCCTTGGCCACCCAATCCGTCGACCGTCGCCGCTGCCTGAGCTGTAACCGCTGGGGCGGCGAACGCCGGCCCGGCGCCGAACCCGACACCGTCGACTACGACGAGGACAACGACCGCGGCCTCTGCCAGGACGGCCCCTGGCACGGCAGCAGCCGGCGCGGCCCGCGCAACGCCTGCGGCCAGTGGATCAAGTGGATCGCGCTCGAAACCCCGCCGCCCGCCGACCAACCGCCCCAGCCATGATCGCCACCGACGCCCCCGAATTCCTCGTCGCCTGCCTGTGCGCCGCCTGGTGCGGCACCTGCCGCGACTACCGGGACGGCTTTCTGGCGCTGGCCGCGCGCTTCCCCGGCGCCCGTTTCGTGTGGCTCGACGTCGAGGACGAAGCCGAACTCCTCGACGACTACGACGTGGAAAACTTCCCGACGCTGCTCATCCAGCGCCACGACACGGTATTGTTCTTCGGCACGATGCTGCCGCACCACGATCTGCTGCAGCGCACGGTCGAGAACTTCCACGCCCAGAGCCCCGACGAAAGCCGCCGCTACGCCGCCTCCAGCCCGGAACGGCGCCGCTGGCAGACCGAACGCAACCTGCGCCGGGCGCTCGCCGGGCGCGACACCTGACCCCACCCAACCGGAGACAGCGATGGACGACTGCATCTTCTGCCGCATCGTGCGCGGCGAACTGCCCGCCTCAAAAATCCACGAGGACGCGCACACCCTCTCGTTCATGAACATCATGGCCGCCCATCCCGGGCACGCGCTGGTGATCGTCAAGCCCCACGTCGACAACATCCTCGACCTCGACGACAGCCTCGCCGCGGCGGTCTTCCAGTCCACCGCGCGGGTTGCGCGGGCCGTCAAGGCGGCCACCGGCTGCGACGGCGTGACGCTGTTCCAGGCCAACGAAGTGGCCGGCGGGCAGACTGTCTTCCACTTCCACATCCACGTCCTGCCGCGCTTCACCGACGACCGCCTGCTGCCCTTCTGGCCCGCCAGCGCCCCGCCGCGCGACGCCCTCGACGCGATGGCCGCGCGCCTGCGCAGCGCCCTCGCCGGCGACGCCTGAAGCGCCGGGCCCACCCGCACGCCAACCCGCCCCGTCGCCATGACCATCCCCTACCTCAGCACCGAAGCCCCCTTCGCCCTGCTGCTGATGATCGTCATCGGCGCCCTCATCTTCCGGCCGCTGCTCGCCTGGCGCCGCTCGCTGATGAACACCGGGGTGTTCTTCCTCACCTGCCTGCTCGGCGACCTCACCGCCGGCGTACTCGAAGGCAGCCTGCAGCCCGCGGTCCTGCACTGGCTGCGCGAGATGGCGGTGTTCGGCGAAGGCCTGGCGGTGATCCGCTACCTCGGCCTGGCCTTCTTCGACGTGGTGCTGCCGCGCCTGCACGTGCACGTCGCCGGCATCCTGGCCGACATCCTGGTGATCATCGTCTACGTCGCCTGGGCCTTCCTGCGCCTCAACATGGGCGGCGTCGAGTTCAGCCACCTGTTCGCCACCTCGGCGGTACTCACCGCGGTGGTCGCCATCTCGATGCAGGAAACCCTCGGCAACCTGCTCGGCGGCCTCGCGCTGCAGATGGACAACTCGCTGGAGATCGGCGACTGGATTCAGATGAACGACGTCGCCGGCCGGGTCACCGACATCCAGTGGCGCTACACCGCGATCGTCACCCGCAGCGGCGAACGGGTCGTGATCCCCAACAGCCACCTGATGAAGAACCGCTACGCCGTCATCTGCAACAAGCGTCAGGCGGTGCCGCTGCAGCGGCGCACCATCAGCTTCAACGTCGATCTGTCGGTGGCGCCGGCGCGGGTCACCAGCGCCGTGCTGCACGACCTCGAAACCGCCCGCATCGTCAATGTCAGCCTCGAGCCGCCGCCGAGCTGCCTGCTGCTCGACTTCGGCCCCGGCTACGCCCGCTACCAGCTGCGCTACTGGCTGATCGATCCCGGCATCGACGACCCCACCGACTCCGACGTGCGGCACCACGTCCTCGCCACGCTGCAGCGCGAAGGCATCCGCCTCGCCGTCAGCGACCAGACCATCCACCTCGTGCAGGAAAACAAGGCCCACCGCGAAGAAGTGCGGGCCCGCGAACTCGACCGCCGGGTCCACGCCATCGCCCACATCGACCTCTTCGCCCGCCTGTCCGACGACGAGCAGCGCGAACTCGCCCACCGCCTCATCCCGGCCCCGTTCGCCAAGGGCGACACCCTGTTCCGCCAGGGCGCCGTCGCCCACTGGCTGTACATCATCGCCAGCGGCGAGGCCGAAGCCTGGTGGCAGCCCCCCGACGGCGGCCAGCAGCGCCTCATCGACACCCGCGGCCCGGGCAGCGTGTTCGGCGAACTCGGGCTGATGACCGGCGCACCGCGCCGCTCCACCGTCGTCGCCATCTCCGACATCGAAGCCTACCGGCTCGACAAGGCCGGCTTCGAACAGATCCTGCGCGCGCGCCCCGAACTCGCCGAAGGCATCTCGGTGATCCTCGAACGCCGGCGCAGCC
Source organism: Zoogloeaceae bacterium (assembly GCA_015657735.1). Taxonomy (GTDB): domain Bacteria; phylum Pseudomonadota; class Gammaproteobacteria; order Burkholderiales; family Rhodocyclaceae; genus Zoogloea. Next base: position 1,746 of record SSSX01000406.1, on the reverse strand, counting down.
GCTTCGACGACCTTGAAAAAGGCTATGCCCAGGGGCAGACCGGCCCGCGCCCGCCCCTTTCCTCCGACGTCGCCGCGCTCCGCAAAAAGATCCGCGAATTCTTCGGCCTGTAACGCCACCGGCCCCCGCCCCATGCCCGCCACCCACACCCTGACCGCCGCCACCGGCCGCGCCCTCGACGCCCGCCGCGCGCTGCTCGCCCGTCTCGATGCCGAGCACACCGATGCCTGCCGCCTGTTCCACGGCACCGTCGAAGGCCGCCCCGGCCTCACCGTCGACCGCTACGGCAGCCTGCTGCTCGTGCAGAGCTTCCACGATCCGCTGACGCCGGCCGAACTGGCCGCCCTCGAAGCCTTCTACGCCGACGCCTTGCCCGGCCTCGAGCTGATCTACAACGACCGCAGCCAGACCAACTCGCGCATCGCCAACCCGCTGCCGCCCGACCGCCAGGCCCGCGCCGAAACCCGCCGCGAATGCACCGAAATGGGCGTCAAGTACTGGATTCAGGCCCGCCACGCCGGGCAGGACCCGTGGCTGTTCCTCGACCTGCGCGCCGCCCGCCGCCGCGTGATGGCCGAAGCGCCGGGCAAATCGGTGCTCAACGTGTTCGCCTACACCTGCGGCGTCGGCATCGCCGCGGCCCGGGCCGGCGCCCGCCACGTGGTGAATGTGGACTTCGCCGAATCGAGCCTCGCCGTCGGCCGCGACAACGCCCGCCTCAACGACCTGCCGGTCCGCCTGCGCTTCGTGAAGAGCGACGCCTTCGCCGCGATGCGCCAGCTGTCCGGCATCGGCCAGCCGAAAGTCGTGCGCGGCAAGCACCTGCCGCCGTTCCCCGAACTCGAACAACACCGCTTCGATCTGGTCTTCCTCGACCCGCCCCGCTATGCCAGAAGCGCCTTCGGCGTCGTCGACCTGATCAACGACTACCCGGCCCTGTTCAAGCCGGCGCTCTTGTGCACCGCCGAGGGCGGCACGCTGATCTGCTGCAACAACGTCGCCCAGGTCGACCGCGACGCGTGGGCCGACCAGCTGAGCCGCAGCGCCCGAAAAGCCGGCCGGCCGATCCGCGAGATGGAATGGATCACGCCCGAGGAAGACTTCCCCAGCCCGGACGGCAAGCCGCCGCTCAAGACCCTGCTGATGCGGGTGTAAGCCCCGGCGCCACGCCGCCCCCGTGGGGGCGAACTCGTTCGCCCTGCGTGCGTTGAACGAAGTCCGCGGGCGAACGAGTTCGCCCCGCATCAGGCTTCCGGCTCGTCGGGCGCGTCGGCGTCCACCTCGCCGGCGGCCTTCGCGGCGGCTTTGGCGGCCATCGCCTCGGCGTGGGCGTCGAGCATCGTCTGGCGGCTCTCCGGCGACTCCAGGCTGACCCGCCCGATCGCCCCGTCGCGGTAATCCTGCAGCAGGACCAGCGACGCCTTCTCGATGTCCAGCCCGCCGCCCCTGAGCAGGCAGCCGCGGCGCCGGGCGATGGCCTCGACCAGCGCCGGACCGTCGAGCCCGTCGACGGCGATCGTGTAACGCGCCGCCACCTGCGCCGGGTAGCGCGCCAGCAGCACCCCGCCGAGGAAGTTCGCCACCGCCTCGTCGATCACCGCGTTGCGGCCGATGGCGTGGCTGGCGGCCAGCATGTAACCGTCCGAATCGTGCTCGATCTTCGGCCACATCATGCCCGGCGTATCGATCAGCGAAGCCGTCGGCGACAGGTCGATGGCCTGCTGGCTCTTGGTCACCGCCGGCTCG
>SSSX01000405.1 GCA_015657735.1 Zoogloeaceae bacterium | reverse complement strand
CCTTCGAGATGATCCAGCTGTGGGTCAACCTGCCGGCGCGGGACAAGATGGCGGCGCCCGGCTACCAGGGCATCACCGCCGGGCAGATTCCCGACGTGGCCTTGCCGGACGAGGCCGGCCGCGCCCGCATCATCGCCGGCCGCTACGCCGGCAACGACGGCCCGGCGCGCACCTTCACGCCGATGAACGTCTGGGATCTGCGCCTGAAGGCCGGGCATCGCGTGGCCTTCGATCTACCGGCCGGGCATACCACCGCGCTGTTCGTACTCAAGGGCGCCATTCGCCTCGGCGAGCGCCACACGGTACGCGCCGCCGAACTGGCCGTGATGGAGCGCGCCGGCAGCCGGCTGGAATTCGACGTCGCCGAAGACGCCACGCTGCTGCTGCTCAGCGGCGAACCGCTCAATGAGCCGGTCGTCGGTTACGGCCCGTTCGTGATGAATTCGCAAGCGGAAATCGTCCAGGCCGTCCAGGACTTCAACAACGGCCGGTTCGGAACGATCGGCCACTAAGCCGCGCCGTTCGGTTGTTCAACTCAAGGAGAATCGCCATGCAAAAACTGCTGCAACTCAAGACCAGCCTCTTCGCCGATCAGGGGCAATCCAGCCAGCTGTCCGATGCCTTCGTCGCCGCCTGGCAGGCTGGACGCCCGGGCGCGGAAGTCACCGTCCGCGACTTCGCCGTCGATGCCGTGCCTCACCTCGACGGCGCCGGCTTTCAGGCCTTTTTGACCAAGCCCGAGGAACGCTCCGCCGGGCAGCACGCCAAGGTGGCCTATTCGGATGCGCTGATCGCCGAACTGCAGGCCGCCGACGTGCTGGTCATCGGGCTGCCGATGTACAACCTGGGCGTTCCGTCGATGCTCAAGGCGTGGATCGACCACGTCGCCCGCGCCGGAGTCACCTTCCGCTACACCGCCAGCGGGCCGCAGGGACTGCTGTCCGGCAAAAAAGCCTATGTCTTCGCCACGCGCGGCGGCCGCTATGCCGGCACCGCCTTCGACACGCAGACCGATTTCGTGCGCAACTTCCTGGGTTTCATCGGCATCGCGGAGGTCGAATTTGTATACGCTGAAGGCCTGAACATGGGCGACGAAAGCAAGACCGCCGGACTGGCCGCCGCCCATGCCGAACTGGCCCGCATTGCCGCCTGAGGGACGGAACGATGCCGACGCGCGGCGGGCACGACTGCCGCAAGTGGCGAAGGGTCGCCCGGGGCGCAGGTTACTGACCGGCGGGATTCGCATCCATATCGAATTCGGCGTCTGAGCGCAGGTGCGCGGGAGGAGCAAGCGATGGGCAAGAATCGTCTGGAGGCGTTCAGCGACGGTGTGCTGGCCATCATCATTACCATCATGGTGCTGGAAATGAAGGTGCCGCATGGCGAGTCCTTTGCCGACCTCGCGCCGATCATGCCGGTCTTTCTCAGTTACATCCTCAGCTTCGTTTACGTCGGCATCTACTGGAACAACCACCACCATCTGCTGCACACCGTGCACCGGGTTTCCGGCCCCATCCTGTGGGCAAACCTCCACCTGCTGTTCTGGCTGTCGCTGTTTCCGTTCGCGACCGGCTGGATGGGCGAGAACCATTTCGCGCCTGCGCCGACCGTGGTGTATGGGGTCGTGCTGCTGATGGCGGCGCTGGCTTACGTGCTGCTGCAGCGCGCGATCATCGCCAGCGACGACGGGCCGTCGGTGCTCGGACGCGCCCTTGGCAGCGACTGGAAGGGCAAGAGCTCGGTGTTTTTCTACGTGGCGGGGATGGTCACCGCGTTCTGGATGGCGTGGGTGGCGCAGATGCTGTACGTCATCGTCGCGCTGATGTGGCTGATTCCCGACCGGCGCATCGAGCGTTCGATCAGGCAGAACGACGCGCCAAAATGAAGTCCGTGACGACCGCCTGACGCCGGCTGCGCCGCCACGCGCGCCTCAGTGACCGTTCGGGCGCGGAATCTGGTGGGCCAGGACGAGTTCGGCGGTGCGGGCAAAGTGATCCGTCAACAGCCGGCAGGCCGCGTCGGCGTCGCGCTTGAGGGCGGCATCGACGATGGCCTGGTGCTCGCCTTGCAGATCGCGCGTCTGCGCATGCTCGGCCTTCACCGAGATGTGGCGATAGCGTCCGGTCTGCTCCCGCAGCATTTCCGAAAGCTTGATCAGCCACGGCGACGTGCACGCGCCGATCAGCGCCGAATGCAGGGCGTCGTGCGCGAGATCCCATTGCGGATTGATGTCGGCGTTGTCGGCGGTGCGCAGCGGAAGGCTGTTCAGCCGATGGGCCGCGGAAATCAGGCGGGTCTCCCATTCGAGATCGCCGTGCCGGATCGAGTCGCGCAAGGCGTCTGACTCGATGCGCTGGCGGACGCGCGTGATGTCGAGGAGTTCGGCCTCCGACACGGCGGCAACCCGGAAGCCCTTCTGATCCTCGACATCGACAAAGCCGCTCATCGCGAGCCGCGACAGCGCTTCGCGCAACGGGATCACGCCAACGCCGTAGCGCTCGGAGAGCTCCCGCATCTTGAGCTTGGAACGCGGGGCGAAGGTGCCGGCAATGATGTCGTGCCGGATGGTGTCGGTCAGAACCGAAGCCTGTGTCTTGACCTGGGTGTCGTTGCCGATCCTGCTGTTGGCCAGTGTGTCTGTGTGCATCTGAGTCGTGCCTCCGTCCGGAACGGGGCGCCGGATCGCGATACCTCATTCTAACCGACACGCGGAAACTTTCTACAAAGAAGAAATTTTATATAAAGCTTGTTTTATATAAATTTCAGGCGTACGGTTCACTCCACGGACAGCGGCGTGCTGATCGTGCGAGCCCGGCCCCGGATGTCTTCGGACCGATCGCCTCCCACCGCAATTGACTTTGATCACAAGGACCCGCCATGAAGCTCGTGACCTTTACTCATGATGGAAGTACCCGCATCGGCAGACTGGAAGATGGATACGTCGTCGACCTGGCGCGGGTGAATGCCGATCTGCCGCGGCAGATGATCGATCTGCTGAAGGCCGGCGACGCGGCCATGCAGCGCGCCCGCCTGGCGCCCGCGTCGGCGGCGGCGAAGATTCCGCTCGCCGCTGTGCGGCTGGAAGCGCCGGTGCCGAATCCCTCGAAATACCTGGCGATCGGGATGAACTACCAGGATCACGTCGAGGAGTCGGCGCGCAAGGGAATCACCATGCCGGACACCCAGATCTGGTTCAACAAGCAGGTGTCCTGCGTCAATGG
>SSSX01000404.1 GCA_015657735.1 Zoogloeaceae bacterium | reverse complement strand
CGCGGCGCCGGCTTCGGCATCCCGACCTACGAGATGAAGCTGCAGAACTGGAAGAACGCGATGATCAACCTGAAGGGCGTGCTCGACCGCTACAACATCCCCTTCCCGGCGATCCCCGAAGTGGGCATCACCGGCCAGGAGATCAGCGACATCGACATGGAAGACATCATTCCGGTCTTCTGATGACGCGCGCGGGATAAGGGTGGATGCGGGGGCGCCGTCGGGCCGCCCGCGCCACCCCGTCCCCGCTCCTCACGACTCCCCTCACCGAGAGAAAAAAATGGCTCGCATCATCATGCAACCCTCGGGCAAGTCGGTGGATTGCGCCTATGGCGACACCGTGCTGATGGCCCTCGAAAAATCCGGCTACGCGCTCCCCAACAACTGCCGCGCGGGCGCCTGCGGCGAATGCAAGGTCAAGGTCACCGCCGGCCAGTTCGACCAGGGCATGGTGCTCGACATGGCCCTGTCGCAGGAAGAACGCCGCCAGGGCTACGGCCTGATGTGCATGGCCAAGCCGATTTCCGACGAACTGACCATCGAATGGGGCACCGAGGACGCCAAGCCCAAGCTCTTCCCGCCGCGCGAAGACGCCCTCTTCGTCGTCACCGACAAGCGCACCATCGCCGAGCGCGTGGTCGAACTGCGCCTGCGCCCGGTCGGTCAGCCGATCCGCTACTGGCCCGGCCAGTACGTCACCGTCGGCAACCCCCGCGCCGACATCCCGCCCCGCGCCTACTCGATCTCCAACGCCCCCCGCCCCGATGGCGAGCTGGTGCTGCAGGTGGCGCGTGCCGACGGCGGCGTCACCAGCAACTGGATTCACGATCAGCTCGGCATTGGCGAGAGCGTCAAGCTCAGCGGCGCCTACGGCACCTTCATCGGCGACCCGTCGGTCGACACGCCGGTGCTGTGCCTGGCCGCCGGCACCGGCCTCGCGCCGATCCTGGCCCTGACCGAAGCGGCGCTGCGCCGCGGCTTCCGCAAGCCGGTCACGCTGGTCTTTTCGGCACGCAGCGCCGCCGACGTCTATAGCCAGGGCCTGATGGCCTGGTGGCGCACCAAACACCGGGCCTTCGACTACAAGGTCACGCTGACCCGCGCCGAGCAGGACGGCTACCTCGCCGGCCGCATCGACGCGGTGCTGCCGGGGCTCTTCCCCGACCTGTCGAAGCACACCATCTTCGCCGCCGGCAGCCCGGCCTTCGTCGACACCTGCGTGGCCACGGTCAAGGCCCTCGGCGCGAAGCCCGAACTGATCCACACCGAAGGCTTCTTCGCCCAGCAGCAGCCGGAGATTCCCGACGCCGACCACCTGCTCAATTTCTGACGGCGTGACCGCGTCGCCTATCCAGACCCGGGGGGAGCCGTTAGAATAGCAAGCTTTATGCCTGCTTCTTCGGCAACACCGTGCTTCCCCCCGCTCAAAAACGCCTCGACGATTTCCGACAGCAGGGCCGCGTCCAGGCCGGCTCGCTGATCATCTCCGTCTTCGGAGATGCGCTCCTGCCCCGCGGCGGCCGCATCTGGCTCGGCAGCCTGATCCGCCTGCTCGAACCGCTCGATCTCAACGAACGTCTGATCCGCACTTCGGTGTTCCGCCTCGCCAAGGAAGAATGGCTGCGCACCGAGCCGTCCGGACGGCGCACCGACTACCTGCTCACGCCGTCCGGGCAGCGCCGTTTCGAGGAAGCCTCGCGCCACATCTACGCCTCCAGCGCGCCCTTGTGGGACCGCCGCTGGCGCCTCATCGTGACCGTCGGCGAACTCACCCCGAAAGAGCGCGAGGGCCTGCGCCGGGCGCTGTTCTGGCAAGGCTTCGGGGTCGTCGGGGGCGACTGCTTCGTGCACCCCGGCGCCGACCTGAGCGCCGCCTTCGACGCGCTGCGCACCGAAGGCCTGCACGCCGTGCTCGGCAAGCTCAAACCGCTGCTCGCCGCCGACGCCCAGTTCGGCAACGCCGCCAACGACGTCGACATGGTGAACGGCGCCTGGAATCTCGAACGCCTGGCCGGCGTCTATGGCGAATTCGTGGATCGCTACCAGCCGGTGCTGGCCCAGCTGCGCGCCGACACCCAGAACGAAATCGACGACGAAAGCGCCTTCCTGCTCCGCGTGCTGCTGATCCACGACTACCGCCGCCTGCTGCTGCGCGACCCCGAACTGCCCGACGTGCTGCTGCCGCCCGAGTGGCCCGGCCAGCAGGCGCGGCTGCTCTGCAAGGAACTCTACCGCCGCCTGCTGGCCCCGTCCGAACGCCACCTCGACAGCCATTTCCAGCTCGCCAACGGCCAGACGCCGCCGCCCGCCCCGCTGCTGCACGAGCGCTTCCGCGAGGAAGACCCGCTGGCCGGATAAGGCCGCTCAAAGCATCGCGCGCCGGCGGTGCCGTTCACCCCGCGCCCTTCTCGCCTTTCTTCAGCGCCACCAGCGGCACCACATCCGGCATGTGGATGCGCTGGCGGTCGGGCTCGACGGCCTCGAGCGGCGCCGTTTCGACCATCGTCGCCAGGCAGCGCAAGGTCAGCTCCTGGTAGGTGCGGGTGCCGGCCGTCTTCCACTCGATCTCCTCCGCCGACAGCTCGCGCACCACCCTGGCCGGCATGCCGGCCACCAGCGAACGCGGCGGAATCTCCGCACCGGCCTTGACGAAGGCCGACGCCGCGACGATCGACGCCTCGCCGATCACTGCATTGTCCATGACCACCGCGTTCATGCCGACCAGCGCGTTGCGCCCGATCCGGCAGCCGTGCAGCACCGCACCGTGGCCGATGTGGCCGTTCTCCTCGATCACCGTGTCGGTGCCCGGAAAGCCGTGCATCACGCAGGTGTCCTGCACGTTCACCCCGCGCTCGAGGATCAGTCGGCCAAAATCCCCGCGCAGGCTCGCGCACGGCCCCACGTAACAATCGGCGCCGACGATCACGTCGCCGATCAGCACGGCGCTGGGGTGAACGTAGGCAGTCGGATCGACGACGGGCACGATCCCGTCGATGGCGTAAACACGCAGCGTAGTCATGGGCTGTTTTCCTTGTGGCGAGGTTTTGATTGCCTATATTAAAATTAATTTACTATTGCGTAACAACATAACTGACGGATTGACAAGAACATGAGCGAAGAGCTCGAAGGAAAACACGGCGTCCAGTCCCTCGAAGTCGGCATGGGCATCCTCAAGGCGATGGTCACCGGCAAGCGCTCGATGATGCTAAAGGACATCGCCGCCGCCGCCGACATGCCGCCCTCGAAGGCCCACCGCTATCTGGTCAGCCTGATCCGCACCGGCCTCGTCGAACAGGATCCGCACACCTCCCGCTACAACCTGGGGCCCTTCGCGCTCAACATCGGCCTCGTCGCCATCGACCGCCTCGACCGCATCCGCCTCGGTCTGGCGGCGATTTCCGACCTGCGCGACGAAATCAACGAAACCACCGCGCTGGCGATCTGGGGCGACAACGGTCCGGTGATCGTACGCTGGGAAAGGCCGCGCCGGCCAATCACCGTCAACGTCGTCACCGGCACCACCCTCGGCCTGCTCAGCTCCGCCGCCGGCCGCGTCTTCGGCGCCTGGCTGCCGGCCGGCCAGACCCGCGCCATCGTCCGGCGCGAACTCGAAAGCCGCAAGAACCTGCCCGCCGGCGTCGAAACCGTCGAGGATGCCGAAGCGCTGCTCGCCGAAGTCCGCAACCGCGGCGTCTCGGCGATCTCGGGCGACTATATCTTCCGCGGCGTCGAGGCGGTCGCCGCGCCGGTCTTCAACTTCAAGAACGAACTGACCATGTCGATGGTGATCGTCGGCGTCGAAGGCTCGATCGACATGGGCCCCGACAGCACGGTGATCGCCCGGCTGAAGGACGCCGCCGACTCCCTTTCGCGCCGCCTCGGCTCGACCCGCAACGCCGAGCCGGCATAAAACGATACACAAGCAGCCAACCCGGGCACAACTCCGTATCAATAGCGGCGCGTGTCCGGCGTTGTCCGGCAACTTTTAGTAAGACCGCTCCGCCCGCCGAAGTCGGCGGCTGCTTGATTTGATACACAAAATCTTCTTGACTAGATTTTTTGTATCATTTCTAATACGCAGAATCCGTTACAAAATACAGAATCCGACCGGATCGCAATCGCGCCCACCCGACAGCCCCAATCGACAGGAGACACGATGAACCATCGAACCGCCAACGCGCCGACGGGAGGTGCGTGATGCTTGCCCAACTGCTGCAGTTCCTGTTTTCCGGCGTGACCGTCGGCGCCACCTACGCGCTGGCCGCCCTCGGCTTCACGCTGATCTACAACGCCAGCAACGTCATCAACTTCGCGCAGGGTGAATTCATCATGCTCGGCGGCATGCTGGCGGTGTTCTTCGCCCAGTCCGGCCTGCCGCTGCCCGCCGCGCTGCTGCTGGCGATCCTGGTGCCGGCGGTGGTCGGGGTGGTGATCGAGAAGCTCGCCATCGAGCCGGTCAAGGGCGCCGAAACCGTCACCCTGATCATCATCACCATCGGCGCCTCGCTGGTCATCCGCGGCCTCGTGCAGGTCTGGCTCGGCAAGGGCACCCACAGCCTGCCGGCCTTCTCCGGCGACACCCCGATCGAGATCCTCGGCGCCACGCTGCTGCCGCAGAGTCTGTGGGTGCTGGGCGTCACCGCGATCGTGGTGGTCGTGCTGTGGTACTTCTTCAACCGCACCCTCACCGGCAAGGCGATGCTCGCCACCTCCTACAACCGCGTGGCGGCCGAGCTGGTCGGCATCAACACCAACGGCGTGCTGTTCATGAGCTTCGCGATGTCGGCGGGCCTCGGCGCGCTGGGCGGCATCCTGATCACGCCGATCACCCTCACCTCCTACGACGTGGGGATCATGCTCGGCCTCAAGGGCTTCGTCGCCGCGGTGCTCGGCGGCCTCGGCAACGGCCTCGGCGCGGTGGTCGGCGGCCTGCTGGTGGGCATCCTCGAAGCCATGGGCGCCGGCTACCTGTCGTCCGCCTACAAGGACGCGATCCCCTTCGTGCTGATCCTCTTCATCCTCTTCTTCATGCCTCGCGGCCTCTTCGGCGCGAAGGTGACCGACCGGGTGTGACCATGCAGAAACGCGCCTACTTCGGCCTTTACGTCGTCATCGCAGTGCTCATCGTGCTGCCCTTCGTGCTGCCCAACAGCTTCTATCTGGACGTGGCGATCCGCATGGCCATCAACGCGGTGATCGTCCTCGGCCTCAATCTGCTGATCGGCTTCGCCGGCCAGATCAGCCTCGGCCATGCCGGCTTCCTCGGCATCGGCGCCTACGCCTCGGCGGTGCTGCCCACCCACTTCGGCTGGCATCCGCTGCTGGCGATGATCGCCGGCGCAGTCGTCACCGGCGTGCTCGCCGCGCTGGTGGCCCGCCCGATCTTCAAGCTGAAGGGCAACTATCTGGCGATGGCCACCCTCGGCCTCGGCATCATCCTCAGCATTGCGGTGCGCAACGAGGCGCAATGGACCGGCGGCCCCGACGGCATGCCGGTGCCGGCCTTCGGCCTGTTCGGCTTCGAGCTGTCGAGCGACAAGCAGTGGTACTGGGTCATCGCGGTCCTGCTGTCGGTCAGCGTGTGGGCCTCCCTCAACCTCATCGACTCGCCGTTCGGCCGCGCGCTGCGCGCGCTGCACGGCTCGGAGGTCGCCTCCCGCGTGGTCGGCGTCGACGTGGTGCGCTACAAGGTCGCCATCTTCGTGATGTCGGCGGTGTTCGCCAGCCTGATGGGCAGCATCACCGCCCACTACGTCGGCTTCGTCACCCCCAATCTGGCGGATTTCTTCCACTCCATCGAACTCGTGACGATGGTCGTCATCGGCGGCATGGCTTCGGTGTATGGCTCCTTGATCGGTGCCGTGCTGCTCACCGCCCTGCCCCAGGCCCTGGCCACCTTCGAAGGCTGGGAGACCGTCGCCTTCGGCGGCATCCTGATGGTCTGCATGATCTTCCTGCCGAAGGGCCTGGTTCCGACCCTGGCCTCCAAGCTCGGGAAAGGGGAATAAATATGAAGCCCCCATTCTCTCTTTGTTCGCTGCCCCCCAAGGGGGCGCAGGCCTCCTTCGGGGCGGCCCTTCAGGAGTCCTGACATGGCCCTCCTCGACGTAAGCAATCTCTCCATCCACTTCGGCGGCGTGAAGGCCGTGCAGGAAGTGACGTTCAGCATCGACGCCGGCATCGTCTATTCGGTGATCGGCCCCAACGGCGCCGGCAAGACGACCCTCTTCAACCTGATCACCGGCGTCTACAAACCTACCAGCGGCGAGATCCACCTCGACGGCGAATCGATCGCCGGCAAGTCGCCCGACGAACTGGCGCGGCGCGGCGTTGCCCGCACCTTCCAGAATCTGCAGATCTGCATGAACATGAGCGCGATCGAGAACGTCATGGTGGGCGCCCACCTGCGGCTCGACCGCAACCTGCTCAAGGCCGCGCTGCGCCTGCCGTCCCTCACCCGCCGCGACGCCGAACTGCGCGACGAGGCGGCCGAGCTGATGCGCTTCGTCGGACTCGAGAAATACATCGAAGCCCGCGCCGACTCGATGCCCTACGGCGCCCTCAAGCGCCTGGAGATCGCCCGCGCGCTGGCGATGAAGCCGCGCCTGATCTTCCTCGACGAGCCGGCCGCCGGCCTCAACCCGAAGGAGACCATCGAGGTGGACCACCTCGTCCGCAAGGTGGCCGATTCGGGCATCACCGTGGTCCTCGTCGAGCACGACATGAAAATGGTCATGAACCTGTCCGACCGCATCCTGGTGCTCGACTACGGCAAGAAGCTGGCCGAAGGCACCGGCGAGGAAGTGCGCAAGAACCCCGACGTGATCGCCGCCTACCTGGGCGCCCACGCCTGAGACCGAGGGAAACGAGATGGAAGCACTCAACATCATCAAGGACGAGCACCGCAACCTGTGGCGCATCGCCATCACCCTCGAACAGCTCATCGCCGAAATGGAAGCCGATGGCAAGGTGGATCACGCCTTCCTCGGCTCGGTGTTCGACTACTTCGAACAGTTCGTCGACCACTTCCACCACCCGAAGGAAGACGATTTCCTGTTCCGCCTGCTGCGCCAGCGCTGCCCGGAAGCGGCCAACGTGCTCGACCGCCTCGACGCCGAACACCGCAACGCCCCGCTCAACCTGCAAACCCTGCGCGACAAGCTGGCCGGCACGGCGAGCGGCCGCAGCCCGGTGGCCGATCTGGCCGAAGGCCTGCGCCAGTATCTGGCCGGCCTGAAAGAGCACATCCGCATCGAGGAGAAGGACGTCTTCCCGCTCGCCAGCGAAAAGCTCACCGCCGCCGACTGGAAGGAAATCGACGCCGCCTTCCTGAACCACGCCGACCCGGTCTTCGGCGAGCAGGCCAAGGCCGAGTTCCGCGAACTGTTCCACCGCGTTGCCAGCCTCGCGCCGGTGTCGGTCGGCCTCGGCGGGCGCAGCGCCGGCGAGCTGCAGGCGCCGGCCGGCCAGGGCGACGTGCTGCTGTCGGTCAGCGGGCTCGAAAGCAGCTACGGCCGCATCAAGGCGCTGAAAGGAATCAGCCTCGAAGTGCGGCGCGGCGAAACCGTCGCGCTGGTCGGCGCCAACGGTGCCGGCAAGACGACCTTCCTGCGCACCCTGTCGGGCGTGCAGCCGATGGGCGCCGGCAAGATCGTCTTCGACGGCGAAGACATCTCGAAGCTGCGCTCCGACATGCGCATGCGCCGCGGCATCTGCCAGTCGCCGGAAGGCCGTCAGGTCTTCGGCCCGCTGTCGATCGAGGACAACCTGCGCCTGGGCGCCTACACCCAGCCGAAAACGCAGGTCGAGGGCGATCTCGAAAAGGTCTTCGCGATGTTCCCGATCCTCAAGGAGAAACGCCGCCTGCCGGCCGGCACGCTGTCGGGCGGCCAGCAGCAGATGCTGGCCATCGGCCGCGCGCTGATGGGCCGGCCCAAGCTGCTGCTCCTCGACGAACCGTCGATGGGCCTGGCGCCGCTGCTGGTCGAGGAAGTCTTCAACGTCGTCAAGGCGCTGAAAGCCCAGGGCATGTCGATCATCCTCGCCGAGCAGAATGCCTTCTCGGCCCTCGCCATCGCCGACCGTGGCTACGTGCTCGAAACCGGCAGCATCACGCTGACCGGCACCGGTCGCGAGCTGATCGCCGACGAACAGGTTCGCGCCGCCTACCTGGGAATGTGATTCCGCCCGTACCGGCGCCGCCGCGGGCCTCCCCGGCGGCGCCGGATCTCATGCCAAGCCGGCAGCCCCACCCGGAGATGCGTCGATGAACCAGACCTCCCACCAGCTCACGATGACCGTGCTGATGACGCCGGACATGGCCAACTTCTCGGGCAACGTGCACGGCGGCACGGTGCTCAAGTTCCTCGATCAGGTGGCCTACGCCTGCGCCAGCCGCTACGCCGGCAAATACGTCGTCACGCTGTCGGTCGATCAGGTCATGTTCCGCCAGCCGATCCACGTCGGCGAACTGGTCACCTTTCTGGCCTCGGTCAACTACACCGGCAGCTCGTCGATGGAAATCGGCATCAAGGTCGTCACCGAGAACATCCGCAACCAGTCGGTGCGCCACGCCAACAGCTGCTTCTTCACGATGGTCGCCGTCGACGCGGACGGCCGTCCGTCCGCCGTCCCGCCCTTCACGCCGTCGACCGCCGACGAAGTGCGCCGCCACCACGCCGCGCAGACCCGCCGGCAACTGCGCCAGGAACTCGAAGCGCGCTACGCCGCGCTGCGCCGTCCGGCCCCGTAAGGCGCCGGCCGGGCCGGGCGCACGGCGCTCAGGCCACGTCGCCGAAAGCCTTCGCGAGATCGCGCAGCTTGAACTTCTGCAGCTTGCCGCTCGGCGTGCGGGGCAGATCGACGACGATTTCCAGACGTTCCGGAAAATACTGGCGGGTCAGCTTCTGACCCTCGAGGTAGGCGACCATCTCGTCGAAGCCGAACCTCGCGCCCTCCTTCAGTGACACGAAGGCGCAGACCCGTTCGCCGAGGCGCTGGTCCGGATAGCCGACGACCGCGACGGCGGCGATGGACGGATGCTGGTACAGCAGGTTCTCGATCTCGACCACCGGGATGTTCTCGCCGCCGCGGATCACCACATCCTTCGAACGGCCGCTGATGCGGATGTAGCCCTCGGCGTCGATGAAGGCCACGTCGCCGGTGTCGAACCAGCCGTCGGCCGACGTGGCATTGAGCTGCGGCCGCTTGAGGTAGCCGCCGGACTGCGATGCACCGCGCACCAGCAGCGCACCGCTGGCGCCGGCCGGCAGGTCGTGACCATTGGCGTCGACCACCCTCACCTCCATGCCCGGCAGCGGCCGGCCGTCGGACAGGCCGGATTTTTCCAGCGCCCGGGACGGCTCGGTGACCGTCACCGCGCCGTTCTCGGTCATCCCCCAGGCCGAACAGATGCGCATCCCCATCAGCCTGTCGGCGCGCTCGATGAGCATCGGCGGAATCGGCGCGCCGGCGCAGCAGAACTTGCTGAAGCGCGGAATCGTCGCTTCGCCGGCCTCGACCGCGTTGCACAGGTCGGCGACGAAAACCGCCGACGCCATGCTGAAGCTGACGTTCTCGGCGCACACGATCTGCAGCGCCCGCCGCGGCTCCCACACGTCCTGCAGCACGGTGGTGGAATTGAGGATCAGCGGCAGCATCGCCAGATAGCCGAAACCGGTCAGGTGAGCCATCGGCGAGGCGCCCAGCACGATGTCGTCCGGCCCGAGTTCGAGCCGCTCCCGATAGGCGTGGAGGTTGGAGAACAGCGTGTTCGAGGTGTGCATCACGCCCTTCGGCTCGCCGGTGGTGCCGGAGGTGTACATCAGCAGCAGCACATCGTCGGGGCCGATCGGCACGCCCGCCAGCGGCGGCGTGTCGTCGCGCAGCAGCCGGGCTTCGAAGCTGTCGTCGCCGTCGCCGCCGATCACCACCAGCTGCTTCAGATGCGGCAGTTCGCCAAGCATGCTGCGGGCCATCGTTTCGTAGTCGAAACCGCGGAACAGCTTCGGCACGACGAACACCTTGGCCTCGCCGAAATTGAGCATGAAGGCCAGCTCGCGCTGGCGGAAGATCGGCATCACCGGGTTGGCCACCGCACCGATGCGGGCGCAGGCGAGCGACAGCGCGATGAACTCCCAGCAATTGGGCAGCTGGAAGCTGACCACGTCCTGCCGGCCGACGCCGAGGGCCACGAGGCCGCGGGCGATGCGGTCGACCCGCGCGTCGAGCTGGCGATAACTGAGCCGGACCGGCTCGGCCCGCTCGGTGCCGTACGCGACGACCGCCGCCTTGTCGGGACAGTTCCGCAATGCCTGGCGGAATAGACGTCGATGGTCTCGTCGCGCCACAGGCCGGCGGCTTTCATCGGCGCCATGCGCGGCGCAAGCAGGACAGGATCGAACTTCATGGTTGGTCTCCTTGAATCGGTGTGGTGGGCGCCGGACCCGCATCGCCTGCGCAGTGTTGTTGTCGTGATCCGGAACGGGGTTCGCGGTGGCAGGCAACGTATCGATTTCCGGGTTTTAAGTCAATATATTTACTTAGTTTT